>CADBTE010000239.1 GCA_902797455.1 uncultured Planctomycetota bacterium
AACACGGGATACAACGGTTCCTTCCAGTTCATGACCGAGCCGGCTGCCGGGACGGTCGCCGAGCAGGCGCTGAACATCGCCTCAACTATTTTGCCGACAGACCGCGATCCGCTCGATGTCGTCCTTCGCCGAACCCGTTCTTTACTCGACTACCTGGTCGAGAACTTTGACTTGCCCGAAGGGGCCCTGGTCGATGAACAGGCCCAACTGGACGAACTCGATCGTCTTGCCGCCGAGGTTCCTCCGGAAGACAACGCCAAGAGGCGCGAGCTCTTCGCACAGGTGATCCCGCTGCGCCGGAAGATTTCCCTGCAAAATCCCCTTTTGGATTTCAGCGATATTCTCTTTATCAAGCGCCACCCCTGCCGTCCCTTGGAGACAACCGGGAACCACATGTGTGACCAGTTCTTTGGTTTTCACGCCCTTGCCGGCGGCGGACTCTTCGTCTTAAAAGACGCCTTTACCGATCACCCCGAGGCGGTCGACCTGCTGGCCGATCTGACGGTCCAGTCCGGTCGAAACGCCGGTCAGCGTCTTAACGCCGATTGGGGATACCTCTCTCCCGAACTTTCGTACGATACCGGCGAGATCTTCTTCGCCGCGGCCGACACTCGATCCGATCGGCACACTTACCAGTGGACGCCCGAAAACAGTTTCCACCTATTCCGCGTCAAATATGACGCCGCCGCGCGAAGAGCCAGTGATTTGGTCCAGCTCACCGACGGGCCGTATGACGATTTCGATCCCTGTCTTCTCCCCTCGGGCCGAATCGCGTTTATCTCCGGGCGCCGGGGTGGCTACGGCCGCTGCCATCCGCGTATCGTTCCCAGCTATACGCTCCACTCCGTCAATCATGACGGCAGCGATATTGTCACGCTGTCGAACCACGAGACGAACGAGTGGCAGCCCGACGTCGACTCCAATGGAATGATTATCTATACCCGCTGGGACTACGTCGACCGAGGCGCCAACAACGCGCACCATCCCTGGATCACCTCGCCCGACGGCCGGGATCCTCGCGCGATTTTAGGGAATTACAACACCACCGCGTTCAATCGGCCGGTCTTTGAGGGGGATCTCCACCAAGTTCCCGGGTCGGGGAAATTTACCTCCACCATCACCGCGCACCACGGTCAGAGTTACGGGAGCTTGGCGCTGATCGATCCGCGCGTGGAGGACGATAACGGCATGGCTCCGGTTCGCCGGATCACCCCCGATCAGCTCTTCCCCGAGTCGGAACTGGTCCAAAACACAGCCCCGGCTCAGTACGCGACCTGCTACCCGCTGAGTGATTATTTCTATCTTTGTGTCTACGACCCGTACGGCCGTGACGATGTCGAACCGTCCGAAAATAACTACGGGATCTATCTGTTAGACGCTTTCGGCAACAGAACCCTCCTTTATCGCGACAACGACATCTCCTGCCGCGATCCGATTCCGATCCGAAAGCGCGAGGTTCCGCCTATCGTCCCGCACAAGACTTTAGTCGGCAAACCTCTTGCTCCCGGCGAGACATTCATCGCGCCCGATCCTGAAACCCTTCCCAAGAAGGCGATCATGTCGGTAGTGAATGTCTACGATTCGATGTTCCCCGTCCCGGAAGGAACGAAGATCAAGAAGCTGCGTGTCGTCCAGCTCGTGGCGAAGACCACCTGGGAGGCCGATCATCCCAAAATCGGCTACGGGATGCAGAAGAACGCGCGCCAGGTTTTGGGGACCGTCCCTGTCGAAGAAGACGGAAGCGCCCGTTTCTACGTCCCGGTCAATATCCCGATCTACTTTCAGGCACTCGATGAGAACGATGTTGCCGTCGAATCGATGCGCAGCGACACCTACGTTCATGAGGGGGAAGAACTGGTTTGTCAGGGGTGTCATGAGAACCGGCACACCACGACGATTCAAGTTCCGCATCAGCAAAACTACATCGCGATGCGGCGGGCCCCCAGTGAGCTGACCCCCGATTATCCGGGGACCAAACCGATGAACTTCCCCGTTCTGATTCAGACGATTCTCGATGAGAAGTGTGTCGACTGTCACGCCAAGAGCGATGACCCGAAGGCGATCGATCTTTCGCGCGGCCCGGAGGACAAACACTTCTTTAATTCCTACGAGAATCTTCGTCCTTACTGTTTCTTCTACGACCATTATCTCTGGACCGAAGCATCGACCAAGCCGGGGGAATTCGGCGCGATGGCAAGTCCCCTGTACAAGATTCTCACCGGTGATCACCACGGTTTAGAACTGACCAAGGAAGAACTGGCCCGTTTCGCCGTATGGCTTGACAACAACGCCGATTTTTACGGTCTGTTCGAGAATTGTCCCGAGCAGAAGGAGGGGAAACTTTTGGAACCGACTCTGGAGTAAGATACATTTCCCGCGTGGGTCGGCAAGTCAAAAGTTTTCCGCGCTTTGTCATATGGATGACCGTCTTTAGCCGTTTTTTTCGGCGGCTAAAGACGGCTGCCTTGACAGGCACGAATAATGGTGTACACTATATCTGTTTTTGTTGCGGTAAAAGGTTTCTTCCCTAACAATTTCTCAGTTATCGTATAAGGTCATAAGGAATATGGCAGAACAGACACAAGGCGGAAAACGCAGGGGGGCGGGGCGCCCCAAAGGGTCCGGAAAATTCGGTGAGCCGACGCAGGCGGTTCGAATTCCGATTTCGATGAAAGAACGCGTGATGCGTTTCATCGAACAAAAGGGGCTTTGCTTTCCCCTTTACAGCGATCGGGTCCAAGCGGGGTTTCCCTCGCCGGCCGACGATACCCCCGCGGAGAATCTTGATCTTGGTTCCTACCTCATTCAAAATCCCGCCTCCACCTTTTTTGTCCGGGTTGCCGGTGAGTCGATGATCGGCGCGGGGATTTTTCCCGATGATCTGCTGATCGTCGATCGGAGTGTATCGGCCGAAAACGGCGATGTGGTGGTGGTTGAGATGGATGGGGAGTTCACCGTCAAGAGACTGTTCATCTCGCAGAAACGGGTTGAGCTGCGTCCCGAAAACAAGCGGTTTCAAGTGCTCACCTACAAAGACGCCTCGCAGCTCAATATCTGGGGCGTGGTGAAAAACGTGATTCACCGCGTTTAATAAGGTTTGGGGGGGCAGAGGAAAAAACCGGCCGTCGATTCACTCAGACACCCACGATGGAGCGGGGGGGAAAGTGAATCGACGGCCGATTTACTTGTTTGGCGGCGGCGTTTCTCCGACGAAGGAAGATTTAGCCGTCCAGCTCTTGAATACGCGCGGCGATCTGTTTTTTGCCGGCACGGGACAGCTCGACGATTTTGGCTTTCATCGACTGGCGGGGGCGGGCGTAGCCCTTTTCCCAGTTGACGATCGTTTTGAGACTGACACCGACCAGTCTGGCGAAATCGGTTTGATTGACCTGCATCTTTTTACGAATCCGGCGAATTCGCTTGGCGTCGACCCGGTACACTTTGGGTTGTTCCGCCGATTGTTCGTCCTTGGCGGGCTGATCGATCGGCTTGCCGGCGGCCAAAAGCCGGACTTGTGTTTTGAGCGTCCGGACCTGGACGTGGAGCTTTTTAATACGCTCTTTCAACGGTTTAATGGCTTCTTTCGCCTCTTTTCTGGCGAGACGGCGAATTTCCACATTGAGAATCTGCTGAATGTTTGACATAGAAACGGACCGTTCTTGGGTATTTGTGAAACTAATTGGAGTACCGCCGCAAAATACGGGTTTTTGAGAGGCCTTCCACCTGGTAACGACACACAGACTATTATACAAAGAAAATAGACAATTGGAAGGTACAAACTCATAGTATCGTTGAATTTTTTCAACGGTTTATTTTATGGTATGCTATCCTCTTTTGCTAATTCTTCCTCTTTGGGGTGTGGTTATTCTTTCATCATGGTCTATGAAAAACGGTTAATCCATCCTCCCATCCGGCTCTTTTTGCCCGGGGAAGGGAATATTTTGGGGGGTTGACACTCCCGCCCCCTGTGGGAAAATGATGCTCGGCGGTTTTTCGAAACCGTCCCGAGAGAATGTATGATAGGTCCCCCAGGGATTCAAAATGGATACTCACCATTGTTGGCGTGCTCCACTACAGTCACTCTCCGTCCTTGCGGTTTTGCTGGCCCTGACGCTTGTTTTTGGGGGCGCGCGAGTCGCCGGCGCCCAGGATTCCGGAGGAGGCCAATCTCCCGGGGCCCCGGCGGCAGTTCCTAAGGCGCAGGAAGACGATGATCGGGCTTCTTCATCCGGCAACGTTCCGATGCGCTGGCTCCCCAACCAAAAGATTCTCCGCGGTGCTCCTCCGACGCGAATATCTCTCGAGAGTATCATTGAACGATTTGTCAGTGAAGGGGCCTTTGCCGATCCGGCCGAGGTCACCATCGAAGTCGATCCCTCTTCCTCGTTAGCTCCTGATGCCGTTGATCCTGTCATTCAAGACCACGATTTAATTCTTCAGTGGGACAGTGACGCTGTCGGCAAGGCCGACATTATCCTTCGCTTTTCCTCCCCCAATAACCCTCCCACCTTTTTACAGTTCACCGCCGAGCCGTGGGCGCCTAACTGGTGGGCTCTCATGGCCGTTGTCGTCGGCGGTATCGGACTGTTTATATTCGGCATACGCAATATGTCCGACGGTATTCAGCTCATTGCCGGGTCGTCGCTGCGCCGAATGATCGCGGTCTTTACCGAGCATCGTGTTTTTGCCTTTGCCGTCGGTATCATCACGACGATGCTTCTCCAGTCCAGCACCGTGGTCACCGTGATGGTGATCGGCTTTGTGAACAGCCAGATTATGACCCTGGCGCAGGGGATCGGAGTGATTATCGGCGCCAATATCGGTACGACGGCAACCGGCTGGATTTTGACCTTAGACATCGGAAAGTTCGGCCTGCCGATCGCCGGGGTCAGTATCTTTTTCTTTCTTTTCTGCAAGCGTGAAAAAATCCGTTTCCTCGCTCAGGCGGCCATGGGGCTCGGTCTGGTCTTCTACGGTCTGGAAGTGATGACGAACGGCCTGGCGGAGCTTCAGGAACTTCCCGAGTTTTCGATCTGGATCAAAATGTTTTCGGCCGATACCTTCCTCGGCTCGGTGAAATGCGCCTTGGTCGGCTGTATCCTGACGATCATTATGCAGTCCTCTGCGGCGACCATCGGTGTGACGATGTCTCTGGTGGTGATTGGCGCCATCGAGTTTCCGACCGCGGCGGCTTTGGTTCTGGGCGAAAACATCGGTACGACCCTCACCGCGCAGGTGGTGGCGATCGGATCCTCGACCAACGCCAAGCGCGCCGCGGCGTTCCACGCGATATTTAATATCTTCGGGGTGACATGGGTCCTGCTGGTCTTTTCTTCGTTTTTCCTCCCGTTGGTCGTTAAAATCGCTGGGGTGAACGGCAGTGAAAATGTCGTCCGCGGGGTGGCGGCCACCCATACCCTGTTCAACGTTACCAACGCCCTGCTATTCCTCCCGTTCTCCAAAAAGATCGCCCGATTCCTCACATGGGCGATTCCCGAACGGGTTGGTCCGCGCGAACGTTCCTGCACCGGGCTGGTTCTCCGTTCGATGGAAACCCCCGCCTTCGCGATCTCGCGCGTCAATTCCGAGATTCAGCGCATGGCCTCCGGCTGCCGTGAACTGGGACAGTGGGTTCAGACTTTGGTCAACGAAGGGCTCGAGAACGACAAGCTGGCCAACGAGGCATTCGCCCGTGAGAAATGGCTTGACCAAATGCAGGATGAGGTGATCGACTTCACTTCCGAGATGCTCTCACGAAACCTCAGCACCGACGATGCCGAGCTGGCCAGAGAACAGATCCGGATTGCCGATGAGATCGAGTCGGTCAGCGACTATTTCATCGCGCTTTTGAAATCCGACCTCAAGCTCAAAGAAGAAAACCTGACCATCCCCGAACTGATCGTCAGTGAGTTTGATCAGTTCCACCATGAGACACTTGATCTGTTCGACCGGGCGATGAGCTATTACAACGATTCGATGAAAAATATCCGTTATAATACTCAAGAATTCTACCTCTTATCGCGCGAAATGGTTGAACGGATCAAGAACCTTCGTGATCGGTTTTATCAGTTGATCTCCGAAGAGAAAATCGACACCCATGTCGTGGTGGCGGTCAACGCGCAGTTTAACTCCTATCGGCGAATTTGGGAGCACCTGCGCAACATTGTCCAGGCCCTTGAGCCGCGTCACCGAAAAGATCTTTAAAAACCTCCCCCCATGGAGATCCTCCCGCCGTCGTTCCATCGCCGTGTCCGATACGATCGGGTTTACGTGGCCGACTCCCCCAACGGTCGGGGGCTCTTCACGTCGGCGGCACTCGGCAGCAACCGAGCCGTCGGCCGTGTTTACGGCCAAAAAAAGCCCTCCGGCTGGCGTTCCGAGTACTGTATGGAATTTGCCGGCGGCGCCCTGGAACCCGATCCCCCCTACCGATTCATCAATCACTCCTGCGACCCGAACTGTATTCTCATCGAGTGGGAGCTTTCACGCGGGGAAGAAACGCAGCGTTCGAACGAACCGATTTACGAGATGTGGCTCCACACCCTGCGTCCGGTCAAAAAGGGGGAAGAGCTGACGATCGACTACGGATGGGAGGCCGAGGCCAGCATCAGGTGCAACTGCCGATCGCCAAAATGCCGTGGCTGGATCTGCCGAATCGACGACCTTCCCCGCTGCTTGGAAATGCACAAAGACGACATTCCGAACGGCCGATAACCCCTCGTGGAGTCAATACCATTATCCTTTTTTCGCGGACGATGATGCCAGCGCGACCAACGTTCGAACCGCCGCTTCCAATCCCTCCACCGACAGCCACTCCGTTGTACTGTGATAATTCGCCCCGCCGGTGAAGAGATTCGGTGTCGGCAGCCCCTTTTCGGTGAGAACCGACCCATCGGTGCCTCCTCGGATGGGTACCCAAACCGGGTCGATGCCGGCCCGGCGGACGGCTTCTTCGAGCGACTCGAGAATCTCGGGACGCTCATCGAGCTTTTCACGCATATTGCGGTACTGAACCTCGTACCGGAGAGTGATTTTGGCCTTCGGGTTTTCGTCGCGGACACGGTTCACGGTATTGATCAGCGCCGCGCGAACCTTCTCCATCCCCTCGTCGTCGAAAGAGCGGAGAATGATCTGTGCCGAGGCCTCGGCGATGGTCGCCGTGCTTTCGTAGACGTTGATGTACGGCTGCCGATCACAGGAGTTCTCCGCCGCTAATTCTTTGGGAATCCCGCAGAGGATATCGGCAAGGATCGTCACGGCGTTGACCATAACGTCCTTCGCCGCGCCCGGATGGATATCGACCCCTTCGACGGTGAGGACGGCGCGTTCGGCCGAAAAGGTCTCGCGGTTAATCGTTCCGGTCCTCTCGCCGTCGACGGTCAGCGCCCAGTCGGCGCCGAACTGTTCCGGGTCGAGGAAGAGTACTCCCTCGCCGATCTCCTCATCGGTGGTAAAGGCAATCCGAATTTTCCCGTGCTCCAGCGACTTGTCGGAAAGAAGCTGTTCGGCCGCGGTGATGATCGCCGCGATACCCGCTTTGTCGTCGGCCCCCAGAAGGGTCGTCCCGTCGGTGACGACGATTTTTGAGCCGATGGTTTCCCGTAAATAGGAGGATTCCGGGATCTGTGTTCCGCTGTCCAGTGTGATCGGTCCGCCTTGGCAGGTAAGCACCTTAGCGCCCGTACAGCGCCCCGGTGTCCCCGGGGCGGTATCCATATGGGCGATCCAGCCGATCACCGGGACATCGTCAAAGCCGGCACTGGCGGGCAAGGTCGCCGTGACGACACTTTCCGGCGAAATATTGACCTCTTCAAGTCCCAGCTCGGTGAGCTCGCCGGCTAAAAACCGGGCCAATTCCTTTTGTCCCTCGCTGCTCGGATGGGTTTTCGACTCCGGGTCAGAGGTGGTGTCGACCTGAATATAGCGAAGAAAGCGTTCAAGGGCGGAAGACGGCATAAAATAAAGACCTCACCTATCAAAAAAGACTTTCAGAATGACTCGTCCGGACTGGGGAAAGAACCGGCGCGCACATCGGCAATATATCGCCGGGCGGCATCGGTGACCACCTCCCCCAAATGGGCGTAGCGCCTGGCGTGTTTGGGGAGATGTGCCGCGGGGTCGGTAAAGCCGAACATATCATGGAAGACCAGAACCTGACCGTCGCATCCGCTGCCCGACCCGATCCCGATGGTGGGAACCGTCGACTCGCGCGTGATCTCCCGGGCCAGATCGGCGGTAACGCACTCCAGGACAATGGCCATCACCCCCGTTTCGGCCACCGCGCGGACATCGCGCCGAAGCGTTTCGGCATCGCGCTGGATTTTGTATCCCCCCAGCCGGCGGATATCCTGCGGCAGCAGTCCACAGTGTCCCATGACGGGGATCCCCGCCTCCAGCAGCGCCCGAATAACCGGGACGCGGTTCTCCCCCCCCTCGACTTTCACTCCCGTGGCGCGGGTGCGCTTAATGATTTGGACCGAGGCGTTTAAGGCCGATTCCACCCCAAGCTGAACGACGGGGAAGGGGAGATCGGCGATGACGATCGCGCGGCCGGCCCCTCGGGCAACCATTTCGGTGTGGTAGATCATCTCCTCCAAGGTAACCGGAAGGGTATTCTCTTTCCCCTGGACGACCATCCCCAGCGAGTCTCCCACGAGGAGAACATCGATTCCCGCTTGATCGAGCAGTCGGGCCGACGTGTAGTCGTAGGCGGTGATCATTGAGATTTTGGTCCCCTCGGCGCGCATTTTCGATAAGCAAGCCGGGGTGAGCTTTGTCGGGTGAGCTTGATGGGACATCATTCTCCTGCTCCTGGTGATACGCTTTCGGAGGAAAAACCTAACCGTCTTTCCATTATACCACCGTTTCCATTGGGGAATACATTCTCCCGACGCGCGCTGTCATTTTGAAAAAAAGCTTTTGGGAACTGGATTTTGGTCCGCCCCGCCGGTACAATAAGGACCATCGAAGATAAGGGGAAAGCAGGTCCTAAGGGATGTTTTCCAAGGAGAAAGAATTCAGGAACACGAAGGAGGAATACCGATGACGCAATCGCGCCTTATTCTGGGAGCCGTTCTCTGCCTGGGGCTCACCGCGTCCCTTTGGGCGGAAGATGCCGTCAATCACCCGATCACCTGGGACGAAAACGCCACGGCCGAGTCGCTCGGTCTGGAGCCGCTAACCGTTCCCGATGACTTTTACCCCCTCTACACGTGGGATCGAATCGGCTGGAGCGGCCAGTTCGGCCAAACCGAGGACGAGGGGCTGAAGATGATCGCCGACTGCGCTTTCCCGATGCCCTCGTTCATCGGCGAAAGGAATATCCAGACATGCAAAGACCTTGGTTTTCGCTATGTTCTCCTTGATCTTGGCATAAAAGGTGATCTTTTGACGATCACCGATGAACAGGCCGATCAATATGTCAGCGAGATGGTCGCCTCCACCAAAGATGATCCGATGGTTCTCGGCTATTACGTCACCGACGAGCCGGGGGCGAAAAAATTCCCCGGTCTGGCGAAAATTGTCGCGGCGATTAAGAAGCACGCTCCCGGAAAGCTTGCTTATATCAATCTTTTCCCGAGCTACGCGACGACAATCGGCGCCGACGTCGATTCTCAGATGCAGACTTACTCTTTTACCGAGTACCTCGAGAGGTACGTTCAAGAGGTAAAGCCCCAGTTTATCAGTTATGACAACTACATGGTAGAGTATTCAGAGGATATGTCCGATGAAGGCCGTGCCAATACCTATTGGCGCGATATCCTCGAAGTTCGGCGCATCGCGCAGAAGTATGAGCTCCCCTGGTGGAACATCGTCAGCTCCCTGTCGATTCGTGAAATCTCTTCTCCCCCGACAATTTCCCGCACCGCTTTCCAGGCCTACACCTCCCTGGCCGCCGGCGCCAATGGCTTGGGCTGGTTCCTCTTCTATTCTGTCGGCGATTCCAACAGTTCGTTTGATTTCGGTCCTATCGATAAGAATCACGAAAGGACGATCACCTGGAATTTCCTGCGCGACATCAACGAGCAGACCCTTGTTTTAGGGAAAATTCTCAACCGTTTCCATTCCACGAACGTTTGGTTTTCCCAACCGACCGATCTTCTCCCCGCGAATCCCGGCGATCTGCTCAAGGGGGTGAATATCGCCTATCAGGAAGAGATCATCGACGTGGCCGGCACCCCCTCGGTGATGGTCGGCGAATTTAAGGCCAAGGAGGGAACGCAAAAGGCGGTGATGGTGGTGAACCTCGACTTTGGCCGCAGCATCACCGCGTCGCTTGACCTCAAGGAAGCCGGGACGATCCAGGCGGTCAATCCGGTGACCGGTTCGGCCTACGCCCCGCGCCAGAGGGAATGGATTCTCCCCGGTCACGGGCTGCTGTTCCTGATCGATTAGTAAACAACATGCAAGAGGAATTGATCGATGCGATACGACAGGATTTTACCTGTTTTGCTCCCCGTTCTGTGCTTAGCGCTTTCCGCCGTGCTTTTGGCGGAAGACGCCGCGAACAATCCCCCGATCACCTGGGACGAGAGCGCCACGGCCGAGTCCCTCGGTTTAGAGCCGCTGACGCTCCCCGAAGATTTTTACCTGGTGTATCCCTGGGACCAAGTCGATGTGACTTCCTGGTCGAATCATTACAAGGATGATCCGGCCAAAAGCTTCGCGCGAATGGCCCAGAGCGCTTTTTCGGTTCCCGCGTTTGTCACCCAGGAAGATATCCCCGCCGCCAAAGAAGCCGGGTTCCACTGTCTGCTTGTGTCGATGGGAACGGGGGACATCGATTTGATCAACGGCACCGAAGAGGAAGTTGACGCGTTTGTGAAACAGCGCGTCGCCGGCACGAAGGACGACCCCGATGTTCTTGGCTACTACATCATCGACGAACCGGGCGCGAAGAAATTCCCGGTTCTCGGTATGTTTGTCGCGGCGGTCAAAAAGTACGCGCCCGGGAAGCTCGCCTACATCAACCTCTTCCCGAGTTACGCCTCGACGATCGGCGCCGATGTCGATTCGCAGATGCAGACCTACACCTTTACCGAGTATCTAGAGCGGTACGTTCAGGAGGTGAAGCCCCAGTTTATCAGTTATGACAACTACATGGTGGAATACTCCGAGGATCTGACCGACAAAGGCCGTGCCGCTATCTACTGGCGCGATCTTCTGGAGGTTCGCCGTGTCGCGCAAAAGTACGGTCTGCCTTGGTGGA
>CADBTE010000240.1 GCA_902797455.1 uncultured Planctomycetota bacterium
CATCGCGACCGGCGACCGGTGGCACGCCGAGGCCTCGATCGCCGCGGCGCGCGCGGGAAAGCATGTCTATTGCGAAAAACCGTGCGCCCTGACGATCGGTCTTTGCCAGCGGCTGGCCGAAGAGGTCAACAAGGCGGGGATTATCTTCCAGGGGGGGACGCAGCGGCGCAACGTCGTCAACTGCCGGTTCGCCTGCGAACTGGCCCGAAGCGGGCGGCTCGGGAAGATCCATACCGTTCACGCGTCGATCTACTACCTGCATTATCGAACCGACTGGCTGGAGCCGGAACCGCTTCCGAACCCGGACGATATCGATTGGAATCTCTGGCTCGGAATCGCGCCGTGGCGGCCGTACAACCACGCCTACGTCGAAGGGCAGTGGCGGGGGCACTACGATTTTGACTCCGGCGCGCGCCATCTCGATTGGGGGGCGCACACGGTCGACCTGTGCCAAATGGCGCTCGGCCGGGACGGGAGCGCGCCGAACCGCTACTGGTCGCAGGGGAATCGGCTTTACGCCGAGTACGACGACGGCGTCGAACTGGTGATGCGCCCGGACGGCTGGAACGGGCTGGGGACCTGCCCGGTCCGGTTCGAGGGGGAGGACGGCTGGGTCGAGGTCGGGGATTCCGGCGGGATCGCGCTGTCGGACCCGAAGCTTCGCCCGCAGATCGACCACCTGCTCAAGAAGGACCCGAACAATAAGCTTTCGTTCGGCGAATGTCCCTCGGGGCATATTCGGGATTTCCTCGACTGTATCAAAAGCGGCGATCAGCCGGCGGCCAACGTCAACGTGATCCGAAGTTCCCATATCGCCTGTCACGCCTCGGCCCTGTCGTGGATGCTGCAGAGGGAACTTCGCTTCGACCCGGTTCGGGAAGAGTTTATCGACGACGACGAGGCGAACCGGATGCGGTTCCGCGCCGAGCGGGACTACCTTTCCCCGCAAGAGGGGCGGCTGGCGGCCGAACCGATTGATTCGGCAGCCGCCGACGCCTATCACAAGCGGGCGCTGCGTCTGTACCAAATCACCCGAACCGGGGTGCCCGCCGACCGGGAGCAAATCGCGGCGGCGGCCCAGGAGCCGCGGCTGGCCACCCTCGCGAAGACGGCTTTTATCAACCTGCCCGGCGAGCAGCGGGAGATATTCTTCGCCGAAAAGGGAAACGACGCGGCCGATTATCATCACCTGCCGATGCGGCTGGCCCCGGCCAAGGGGAACACCTCTTTGCCGGACCCCCAATGGGACGACCTGACCGATTTGTGGAAACAGTACCGAGCCGCGGCCGACGATCGGCAGCGGGAGGAGCTCTTCGACGAGATTCTCTTGCTGTGCCGCCGAACGCCGCAGCCGGACCTGTGGAGCGAAAAAATCGCCGAGGCGGTAAAAGACGCCCCTATCGCCGAGCGGGTCCTCGCGTGCGATCTGTTCTTTGTGATGGAATCGCCCAAGTCGCTGGCCTGTCTGGCCGCGTGCGCTTCTTCCTCTGACGAGCCGCTGGTCGACCGGGCGACGCAGCGGCTGGGGGAATGGCCGAATCTTAGCGCCGCGCCGGTCCTGCTCGATTTAGTCAAAAGTATCGGCTCGCTCAATTACCGGGTGCGGCTCTATCGAGGGTATCTGCGTCTGGTGCGGCAGATGTCCGACGACGTTGCGCTGCGGCTGGCGATGATCGACGAGGCGATCGATTTCGCCCCCAGAGCGGAAGAGCGGGATCTGGCGCTGCACAACGCCAACGAGATCAAAAAGGAGCGGCGAAACCGTCCCCTGTTCGACGGCCAGACCTTCGCCGGCTGGAACGGCGATACCGAGAACGTCTTTCACATTGTCGACGGGGCGATCGCCGCCGGCTCGCTCGACGCCCCCAATCCGCACAACGACTTCCTCACCACCGAGGAGGAGTTCCTCGATTTTGACCTCACGCTCGAGGCGAAGATCGAGGGGGAAGGGGGGAACGCGGGGATTCAGTTCCGATCGAAGCGGATTCCGGATCACTTTGAGATGTCGGGCTATCAGGCGGACATGACCAGCGACGGGGCGTACTGGGGCTCGCTCTACGACGAGTCGCGGCGCAACCGGTTCCTGGCCCAGCCCGATCCCGAGCAGGTCAAGCGGCTCTATCGTCCGAATGATTGGAACCGGTATCGGATCGTCTGCTGGGGCAATCGGGTGACGATCTACTTAAACGGGGAAAAGACGGTCGACTATGTCGAGACGGAGATCGCCCCGCAGCCGGGCCTGATCGGCCTTCAGATCCACGGCGGCCCCCCCAGCCGAGCCCTCTATCGGGATATCCGCATCGAGCCCTTTGTTCTGAATATCAGCGAGTAACTTTGCCGCGGCGCAGGAGCGAAAACATCCCCGTGCCGCAAATAAGGAGAAATACTTTGAGAATGCTGAAAAAAAGTTTTGTTTTGTTCCTGGCCGCGGCGGCGGTCTGTCTGTCGGCCTTTGCCGTCCGGGCCGAGGAGGGG
>CADBTE010000241.1 GCA_902797455.1 uncultured Planctomycetota bacterium
GTCGAGCTGGCTCAGCTGGAATATTCTCTCCCCCGGCTCAAAAGAATGTGGACGCACCTGGAGCGACAAGCCGGCGGAGGAGTGGGGTTGCGAGGCCCGGGAGAAAAACAACTGGAGGTCGACCGGCGAATCGCCCAAAAGCGGATCTCCGCCCTAAAGAAAGAACTCGATGAGATCCACGAACGCAAAAAGCGTGAGGTTCACGGGAGAAACGCCGTTCGAACCGTCTGCCTGGTCGGTTACACCAACGCCGGGAAGAGCACTCTGCTCAATCGTCTGACAGACTCGAACGTCTTTGTCAAAGACCTTCTGTTCGCAACCTTGGACACGCGAACCCGCCGATGGTTTCTTCCCGGCTGGGGACCGGTTCTGCTCAGCGATACGGTCGGTTTCATTCGCGATCTGCCGCACCACTTAGTCGCCAGTTTCCGTGCTACGCTTGAGGAGGCGACTAAGGCCGACCTGCTCATCCACGTCGCCGACGCGGGTAATCCCGAGGTGGTCACTCAGATCGAAAGCGCGGTGAAGGTCCTGCGGACCCTGGGAATCGATGAAAAAGAGACGCTCCTGGTCCTGAACAAAACCGATACCATCAACGACCCGGACGTTCTTTCACGCCTGACCGAACGCTACCCCCTGGCGGTCACCTTAAGCGCCAAAGACGGAACGGGCGTGGAAACGCTTCGTCAAGCCGCCGGCGATCTGCTCAGCCGTGAGTTCCTCGAGCTGACCGTCACGGCCCCAATCGCCGACGGACATATCGGGGCTATGCTCGCCCGAGAGGGGGAGGTGCTTTGGCGAGACTACGACGCTGAACAAAGTTTGGGCATCTTCCGCGTCCGTGTCCCGCGTCCGCTCCTGGGGCGTTTAAGGGATATCCCTGAAATCACCATCACGGGAGAGAATCTTCCCGACGAAACCGAGGACGCGGGCTTTTAATCCCTCCCCAAAGCGCTCCATTGACAAAGCGGTTATTTCCACCCGGGGCCGGATTATCCGTTAGAGGATGAATTTGCTGAGTTCCTCGTCGTCGGCCACCTTCTTGAGACGCTGCGTCACGTATGAAGCGTTCATCACTACCCGTCCCTGCTTCATATCGGGTGCCTCAAACGAAAGTTCCTCGAGCAGGCGCTCCATCACCGTCGCCAGGCGGCGTGCGCCGATATTCTGCGAAGACTGATTCACCTCGTGCGCGTAGCGGGCCAGCTCTCGTATCGCATCCTCCTCAAAAATCAGATCAACCCCCTCGGTCTTCATCATCGCGATGTACTGCTTCGTCAAGGCGCCGTGCGGCTCGGTCAGAATCCGCGCCAGATCATCTTCCGACAGATCGGTCAGTTCCACTCTGATCGGGAAACGCCCCTGGAGTTCCGGCATCAAGTCGTTCGGACGCGTTTTATGGAACGCGCCGGCGGCAATAAAGAGGATATGCTCCGTTGAGACAAAACCGTACTTTGTCTGGATAGTCGTTCCCTCGACGATCGGGAGCAGGTCTCGCTGAACCCCCTGGCGCGAGACATCGGCGCCATTTTGACGCTCGCTCGAGACAATCTTGTCGATCTCGTCGATAAAAATGATCCCTAAGTTCTCGGCGCGCCGGATCGCCTCGGCGTTGATTTTCTCCCGATCAAGGAGGTGGTCGACCTCTTGCTCGAACAAGATGCCACGAGCCTCGCTCAACGGGAGCTCCCGCCGGGCGGAACGTTTCGGGAGGATGTTTTCAAGCATCCCCTGAAGGTCATTCTCCATCGACTCCATCCCAAGACCTCCGACGACCATGGGAGGCAATTTCTTCTCGGTCGTCACTGGGACGAGAAAATCCTCGTACTCACCGGCTTGAAGGCGGCGGCGAATTTCGTCGAGATCGGGAACCGCCTCCGGTTCCTCTGCCGAAAGGTTCGATTCCTCAGCCGCCGGCGTACCGGGAGCGGCCCCTTCCGCCGCGGAGGCACCGTCGGGAAACTCGAAACTTTTCACAAATTGGGCAAAACCGGGAAGTGGGAAGTTCGGATTCTTTTCGACCTGCTCGGCAATCTCGGGGGAAATATAAAAAGGGGACGCCGTCCGCGGCCTTGGACCGGCGGGTTGTTTTTGGGGAGCCGAAGTATTTTTGGCCAGCAGCGCCTCGGAGATCAGCTTCACGAGCTTCTCTTCCACATTCCCTCGCGCGGTCTGTTCGATTCTGACTCGCTCCTCGGTGCGAACCATACCGATCGCGTTTTCGACCAGGTCGCGAACCATACTCTCAACGTCGCGCCCATAATAGCCGACCTCGGTATACTTCGTCGCCTCGACCTTGACGAACGGCGCGCCGGAGAGGGTGGCCAAACGACGGGCGATCTCTGTCTTTCCGACCCCCGTCGGGCCTATCATCATCATGTTTTTAGGGCCGATTTCATCGCGCAGATCCTCGCTCACCCGCTGCCGGCGCCAACGGTTGCGAACCGCGATGGCCACCGCTCGCTTAGCCTCCAACTGACCGACGATATAACGATCGAGTTCAGCAACAATTTGACGCGGGGTCATTTCCGACACGGCAGTTCCTCCACGAGAATGTTGGTATTGGTGTAGATGTCAATCTCCGCGGCGATCTGGAGAGATTTTCGAACAATCTCAGCCGGGCTCAGATCGGTGTTTTGCATCAGTGCCTTAGCCGCCGCCATCGCGAAGTTCCCCCCGGAACCGATCGCGCAGATGCCATCGGTCGGTTGAATCACGTCACCGTTTCCCGAAAGAAGAAAGGTATCTTTCTCGGAGACGACAATCATCATCGCCTCGAGTTTGCGAAGCGCCCGATCGGTACGCCACTCTTTCGCCAGTTCGGTAGCGGCTCGAAGAAGATTGGAGGGGTAGTCTTTGAGTTTTCCCTCAAAGCGTTCCAGAAGCGCGAACGCGTCGGCCACGGAACCCGCGAAACCGGTCAGAACCCGGCCGTCAAGCATTTTGCGAATTTTACTGGCGTCGGCTTTCATGATCGAACTTCCCAGCGTGACCTGGCCATCGCCGCCGATCGCTACCGTACCGCCTCGGCGCACGGATAATATAGTTGTGCTGTGTGATTTCATCTGTGTTTGGCCTTTGTGCAAACCCATTTTTTCGAATTACTTTGCGGCAGCGCGGCAGGGCCCCTTTGTGTCCGACAACACTGAAGGTCCGCGCTTTCGCGCTATTTTACGGTGTAGGAATGAAAGGGCAAGACCGAAAAAAGCTCGGTCCTTATCCGCCAGAGAAAAACCGGAAATCTGGCCTCTTCGCTCTTTATGGAGAGGGTTATCTGTTATAGAATAAGGCTAAGTGGTCTTTACGTAATAAACGCGGGTGTTGGACTCTCCAGCGTTCCCGACGTGTCTTTCGCAACGCAGCCCCACAAGGAGCAAAACGATGGTGATGAAGAAATTCCTGAACAAGCCCGAAAATCTAACCAAGGAACTCCTCGAGGGGTACACCGAGTGCTATAACCGTCAGGTTAAGCTGGCCACCGAAAAGATCGTTGTCCGGGCCGAAGCCAAATCCAAAGATAAAGTCGCCATTCTTACTCTCGGCGGTGCCGGTCACGAACCGGCCCTGAGCGGTTTTGTCGGTTACGGCATGCTCGACGCCTCGATCGTCGGCGACATTTTTGCGGCCCCCGGCGGGCCGGTGGTCTACGAGGGACTGAAACTCTTCAAAGATTACGCGGGAATCATCCTTGTCGTTCTCAACCATGCCGGCGACGTGATGAACGCCAAGATGGGCTGCATGATGGCCCAGCGCGACGGGATCAAAGTCTCTCAAATCTTGACCAGTGACGATATCGCGGCCGGAATCGACGCTCCCATCGAGGATCGCCGAGGTCTGGGCGGGTGTATTCCGCTCATCAAGATCATCGGCGCGGCCGCCGAACAGGGGAAGAGTGTCGACGAGATCCTTGCCATCGGTGAAAAATTCAATCAGCGCATGGCGACCTTGGCCGTCACGATGAAGACCGCCACCCACCCGCAGTCCGGGCAGTACATTTCAACTCTCCCCGACGATAAAATGGAGATCGGCATGGGGCAGCACGGCGAGGGAGGCGAAACCGGTCCGGTCGCTATCAAGACCGCCGACGAAACCGCTGAAATTATGATTCCCGAGCTGATCGCCGCGGTCCATGCCAAGGCGGGGGAAAAAGTCGTACTGATCGTCAACGGCAGCGGCGCCACCACGCTGATGGAAATGTTCCTCATCTACCGCAAGTCGGCCGAGCTCCTGAAAAAAGCCGGTCTCGAGATTGTTTTCGGGCGCTGTGACGAGCTCCTCACCGTTCAGGAATCGGGTGGCTTCCAGCTCTTCCTGGCCGTCGTTGACGACGAGGCGGCGGAGCTCCTCACCGAACCGAGTGACGCACCGTATTGGGTCACTAAATAACCGAACGACGTGAAAGAAGCGAATATGCCGTTTACAAAAGAAACACTCCGAAAGATTCTCACCGAGGCGAAAGAGGTGATCGAATCGAAGTTTGATTACCTCAATGAGCTCGACTCGGCCACCGGCGACGGCGACCACGGAACCGCCATCCTCTCGGCCATGAAAGGGGCTGTCGAGGCCGCCCAGCAAGATGTTCCCCTTGCCCAAATGTTTCAGAACATCGGCTGGGGGGTAATGAACGCGACCGGGGGGTCGACCAGCTCGCTGCTCGGCTCGTTCTTCCTCGGGATGGGCGACGCCTTCGATCGAGAGGAACTCAACGGTCTGGGAATCTCCAAGGCGCTTGACAGCGGCCTGAAGCAGGTCCAAATGATGACCACCGCGAAAGTCGGCGACAAAACGCTGATGGACGCGATGATCCCCGCGGTCGAGGCCGCGCGGCTGGCCGCCGAAAAAGATCCCGAAGCCACGGCGGCCGATGTCTTGGCGGCGGCCGCGGCGGCCGCCGCCGGGGGCGCGTCATCAACCGACCAGCTGGTTGCCCGATTTGGACGCGCCAAAAATCTCGGCGAGCGTTCCGTCGGGCATCGTGACGCGGGAGCCGTCAGTATGTCCTACATTTTCCAGGCCTTCGCCGATGGTTCTCGGCAGTAGGAATAAGCCTCCGCTCGCGATCGCATTCGCCGCGGAATAAAAAGTTGAAGGCCGCGCTGCGAAAAAAGCGCGGCCTTTTAGGTGAAAGGCCCGTGGAACTCCCTCCTAACGGTATTTGAGGAACAAGAACCCAAGAGGTAGAAGAACAGCATGTCCCGGCAAAACCGCACCATCTTCGTCTGGCTCTGTTTACTGACGCTGCTTTGTTTTTCTTCGGCATTCGCCCAGACGGACGGCGAATCCGATGATTTCTTTGACAACGACGCTCCTGCCGCCGAAAAAGCCGATCAGGGCGCGTCGAACCAGACGGACAGGGCGGAAGACGACAATTCCGCCGCCTCCGACGGATCCGAAAAGCTCCCCGAAGTGTCTCCCGATGAAGACACCCTTGAAAAACAGACCGATACGATCGCGATCTCCGGCGAGCGCCTGGAGAATGTCATTCCCGGTGACGCGCTGGTGATCCTTCGAACCACGACGGTCGCCCACCTGAACAGGGAACTGAAACAACTCCTGGAAAAACTCGGCATCTCCAAGCTCTCCCCGGTGGAGATGCTTCGAGTCTCCCCCTACGGCAAGGCCGTACGGGCGATTGACCCGAAACGAACGATCGGGGTTATCTACCTTCGCGGAACACAGCGGCCCCAGCCGCTGGTCTTCCTCCCGGTGCGTGACTATAAGTCCTTTGCCGAGGGGCTTGGCGCCGATCATCCGTCCGAGCGGGAATATGAACCGTCCGAGGTCAAAAAGGTCCGCGGCTGGTCCGTTCTCCCGACAAAGGGGTTCGCGGTTCTGTTTAAGACCGAAGCGGCCGAAACCGCGCAGCGGCTCCAGCGCACGGCCCCTTTTGCCCTGAACCGATATACCCCCTCTGGCCTGAAGGCGCCCGATTTTAGCATTGAGGTGACCGAAAATGGAATTCAGACCCTTGCCCAGATCGCCGAAATCGCCTCGCGCGACTTCAAACCGGCTATCCACGACGCCCTAAGCGGCGTGGATCTCCTCGACTCGAAACTGGACGATGAAACCGCCGCGAAAGTTCCTGAAAAGATCAGTGAGCTCCTCTACCGGGCCGGACGCAACCTCTACTCGGTTCGGATCGACGGACGGATCGCCGATAACGACATTTTTACCTCGACGGTTCTGCGTCCCTACCAAGATACCCCCTTGGCTCGTCAGATTGCCGACCAGGGGGGGCCGAAGGTTCCCACGTCGCTGGACGGCCCCAGTTTCCTGAGAGTTCTCCCCGATACGACCGCCCCAATCGCCGGCCAGATGGACATCTCCCCCGAAGCGGCCCAAGAGTTTGACCCGCCGTTCAATCGCGTTCGCCACATTGAATACTCTCTGGCCCTCCCGATGCAGGGGGAACTTTTGGCCGAATCATGGAGCTTTTTCCTCGAAGTCGATGACGCCGAGGCGTTCGTCAAAGAGCTGATCCTCCCGAAGGCGCACGAGGTCGGCAGCTACATCGGTAAAGAGAAGGCCGCAGAGCTCGGCGCTCAGCTCCTCGGCAATCTCGCCGCGCGCCGCCGAGCGAGGGGGCTGCCCCCCCTTCTGTTCGGTTCTCCCGAGGAAGCCGCCCGACAGGGTGAGAGCATCGGCGCCCGGCTCGGAAGCGAGATGGGGGGGAATATGGGAGAAAAGCAGGCGATGCAGACACAGCGTTTCGAGGGATATTCGCTGATCGTCGCCGATATGGAGCTTTATACGAACGTCATGCGCGAAAAGAGAGCCCGCGAGGCGGGGGATCTTCCCAGGAAAGAGATTTTCATCACCGGGGAACCGACACTGAGAGTTCTTTTGGGGACCCTTCTTGAGGGGCTTCAGACCGGTTCGCTGGAAGATTCCCTCCGCGGTCAGCTTCATGTCGGTTACCAGGGCAATACCCCGATGATGGCCAAAGAGAACCTCATCCTGACGCTGGACGACTCTCATATCCTGATCGTACCCGGCAATCGGCAGATGCTCCGCGGCGCCGTCTCCATCTGGGACGATCCTTCTGCCGCGGCCGAATACCAATCCTCGCGCTACCGGAACTGGGAGGAAGATTGGGACGCCCTGTGCGGCGAAATGAACATGCCGGAAGTTCAGCTTCTTCGCGCGGTCATGCGAATCGATCCGCCCAGCGTCAAGAACGAGGCCGATTATATTCGCCAGTATTACTTCAGTGATCTTCCGAACCCCTTCCCGAAACCGATTCCTCGGGATCTCCCCTGTATGCTCTCGGTCTCGACAACGGCGCCCGAAACCGCGCTGATGTATGGCGTGATTCCCAATGAGATCATTCGGTTCTTCGTGGATCAGTTTTTCGATCGTCCGAAGAAGAACTGACGCCCGTGTCCCGGCAGCGGGACCGCGGGCTGTTCCTCGATGAGAAAAGCCGGTACGATTTCGTGCCGGCTTTTTTCTGCTCCCCCCTCCGGCGCGGGTGGAAGAACACGAATTTTTCTGAAAAAAGCGGAAAAATTCGTTTTATCGGCCTGCAAGGAACATATTTTTATAATATCATTGGGGAAGGTAAGCTTAAAGTCCTTCAGGCTGGCGGTGCCCGCTTGTTCGGACGAAAGACGTATTTGGCTCCAAAGGGAAAGAGGGTTCAAGCATGGCGGACAAAGAGGGAAACATCGACGCGAAAGATTTCGGCATCGGGATCGAACAAAAGCACGAGGGCTTTTTTCTGAAGGGGTGTCAAAACCTCGACTGGGGAATGAAAAGCCGCCTGGCCCGCGTGTTCAATCCCAAGTCAGGCCATGCCGTAATGTTGGCTTTTGACCACGGCTTCATCATGGGACCGACCTCCGGGCTGGAGCGGATCGACCTGACGATCAATCCGCTTCTCGACTACGCCGACTGCATTATGTGCACCCGCGGCATCCTGAGGACGCTGATCCCGCCGACCTGCAACAAGCCTCTGTCTCTGCGCTTCGACGCCGGCACCACCATCCTGACCGATCTGAACGATGAAACCTTGATGGACATCGAAGACGCCGTCCGGGTGGACGCCGCGCTTTTGGCCTCGATGGTCGCCATCGGCGATCCGGCTCACGAGGGGAGTACCATTCGCAACCTCACTCGAACGGTCGATCTCGGTCAGCGCTACGGCATTCCGACACTCGGTGTGACCGCGGTTGGGAAGAACCTGGTCCGTGACGCTCGTTACCTGTCGCTGGCCAGCCGTGTCTGCGCCGAGAACGGTGCCAATGTGGTGAAGACCTACTTCTGTGAGGAGAACTTCGAACGCGTCACTAATTCCGTCCCGGTCCCGATCGTCATCGCCGGTGGAAAGAAGCTTCCCGAGATGGATGCCCTCACGATGGCCTATCGCGCCATCAACGCCGGAGCGGCCGGGGTCGATATGGGGCGGAACATCTTCCAGTCCGATTCCCCCGTCGGAATGCTTCTGGCCGTTCGTTCCATTGTCCACGACGGACAGACTCCGGAGCAGGCCTTCGATCTGTACACCGACTACAAAAACACCCATAAGGCGTAGTCTGTGTCAAAGCCTCTCCGCCAAGAGCGCGCGGGGGCAAAAGGCCGTTTTCGGACGTATTTTTGCCCCGGTGTGACTTGACGCCGTGCGGATCTGCGGTTATTCTATCCTTGACAAGAAGGTGAGAAGTCCCCGGATTAACGGCGGTAAACCCCCAGGCGTCCCTTACGACGGTTCCTCCGCGCGAGGGAGCGGTGTTCAAGGGCGGGTTTATTTGTTCGGCGATTCGGGGCTTTTGTTTTAACTGACCGCCATTCCGAACAAAATCGCGCCGCGGCGCGAAGGCCTCAAAGGGTCGGTATTCCATAAAAGGTCCCCTATGATAAGCGACATAAACGTGCCCCAGACAGTGGAGCTGATCTGCAAGAACAACAACCTCGATCGCGAAGAGGTTATCCTCGCTATTGAAGAGTCCTTTCAAAAGGGCGCTGAAAAAAGCGGTAAAGAGGGAATGTTTTTCCGCATCGATCGCAAGACCTGTGTTATCTCCGCGTTTCGTGACGGCGTTCTCTATCCGACGGATCAGTTGAACAATCTGATCGGGATCAATGGTGCCTCTACGGTCCGTTCGACGCTGATGCAGAAGATCAACGAGCTGGTCGTCGAGAAATCCTATCAAAAGTGCTCGAAGCTTCTCAACCAGCTGGTGCGAGGACGGGTCATCCAAGGCAATGGGAAACCGGGGCGTTCAACCGTTGTCCGGCTTGATAACGGCTGCGAAGCGATTCTCCCACACAGCGAGAAGATCCCCGTCGAGGGCGGCCGAGAGATTTTCCGCCAAGAAGACGACATCTACGCGTTGGTCATCGGCGTTACCAAAAACGGGAACAAAGTCAGGACAACCCTCAGTCGTACGCGGCCGCTTTTTGTAAAACGTCTCTTTGAAGAGATGATCCCCGATGTTAAAAGCGGCATCGTCGAAATCAAGGCTCTCAGCCGAGATCCGGGGCATCGCTCCAAGATCGCCGTCGCCACCAACGATCCTAAGATCGATGTAATCGGAGCCTGTATCGGTTTTCGCGGCCAGCTGATCCGCGAAATCAACGAAGTTCTCCGCCCTGAAAAGGTCGACGTGATCCCTTGGTCCGACAACGTTCAGCGACTCATCGCGCTGGCTCTTCAGCCGGCCGATGTCGACGAAGTCATTCTCTGTGAGAAGCTTGGGCGCGCTATCGTCTTGGTTCCCCGCGATCAGCGTTCACCGGCCATCGGCAAACAGGGCGAAAACGTCCGTTTGGCGACCCGCCTGGTCGAGTGGGACATCAATATTATGCTTCGAGACGAGCTGCAGGATAGGCTCAACCAGGCGCAGGCACAGTTCAATTCGATTGAAGGGGTCTCCGAAAAACTCGCCGACGGACTTGTCGGGGAAGGATTCCTCTCCTACGCCGACCTGTCCCTCATCGAGACAGATGATCTCGTCGAAATCGGGGGGATCTCTCCCGAAGAAGCCGAGGCGATCATCGAAATCGCCGATGAGCGCGCGCAGATCGAGGAACGAGAAGAGGAAGCCAGAAAGGCCAAAAGAAAAGAAGAACGAGCCCGAGAGGGTGGATACCGTCAGCAAGTTTCTCCGCCCGGCGATATCCCCGGCAATGTCTCGGCGCCAAACGATATTCCGACCGAAGATCAACCGACCGAAGTTCAGCCGACCGAGGCTCCATCCGCCCCGGCGGCTGCCGACAGCGAAGAGGCAGCGCGAGAATGATTCGCGCGGTTTCCTTCGGAATGAAACGATTTCCACGGCAGCGCCGACGATTGTTTTCCCGGCGCAACGCCAACCGCTCCAACAGTCCGACAGGAGAGAGTGAGCAATCTTGCGTATTTACGAACTGGCGAAAAGACTCCATATCAACTCCAATTTGACACTCGAGCTTTGCAATCGAGCGGGCTGTCCCAAGGGGGCCGCCTTGGCCAGTATCAGCGAAGAAGAAGCTCAGCGTGTCGAAGCTTATCTCAAAGAACACCCGGACGCTCTCCTTCCCAAGGAGAGTGAATCATCCGCAACAGAGAAGATCGTCAAGCGCGGGAAGAATAGTTCTGCCGGTACTAAGTCAACCGGTACGATGCAGCCTCCTTCCATTACCACCGGCAAAGTTCCCGGAAA
>CADBTE010000242.1 GCA_902797455.1 uncultured Planctomycetota bacterium
ATGGTCAACGGCGAGCTGGCCGGTTACGGCCCGGCGCGCGGTCCGCACGGATGGTTCCGTGTGGACGAGTGGGAGATCCAATCGTTCCTCAAGCCGGGGAAGAATCTCGTCACCATCGAGGTCGCCGGCTACAACTCCAACAGCTTCTACCATCTGGACCAGCCATCCTTCCTGCAGGCGGAGATCGTCTCGGGCAATGCCGTTCTGGCCGCCACGGCCGTCGATGGAGGCGGTTTCGAGGTCGCCGATAAAACCGGCGTCCGTATCCAGAAGATTCAGCGTTTCAGCTTCCAGCGTCCCTTCACCGAGGCATACGACCTGCGCCGGCAGCTTAAAGAGGGCGTCACCTTGGCGCAGCAGCCGGAAGCCGCGCTCCTGCCCCGCCGTGTTCCGTATCCGGAGTTCACCGTTATCAAACCGGCGGCATGGGGCAAGTGCGGCACCTTCACCCCGAGGGAGGTCGCGGAAGGCGATCTGTGGCGCGACCGTTCGCTGATCGGTATTAGTGACCAGCTCAAAGGTTACCCGATCGACCAGCTCGATCAGATTATCACCGACGATATGCAAAAGATCGCCACCACCCTGACCGACGCCGAAGCCAAGTCGATCGGCGCGGACTACAAGGAGGGTGATGTCCAGATCGTCGACTTCGGCGCCAACTACGCCGGCTTCTTCGAGCTGGAAGTCGACTGTCCGCAGGAGACAACCCTCGTGATCTCCTTCGACGAGATCCTCAACGCCGATGGTGACGTCGACTTCCACCGCCTGGGAACCTGCGCCGCCATTCCTTGGACGCTCCCGGCCGGTCAGCACAAACTTCTGTCGTTCGAGCCGAATGTCTGCCGTTACGCCAAGATCCACTGCATGAACGGCTCGTTCACGCTGCGGTCGCTGGCGATGCGCGAATACGCCTACCCGGCGCTGAGGGTCGCCCGATTTGAATCGTCCAACCCCTCGCTCGATAAGCTCTTCCGGGCGGGAGTCCTCACCTTCCGGGAAAACTCGGTCGACGCCTTCACCGACTGCCCGCACCGCGAGAGGGCCGGCTGGCTGTGCGACAGCTTCTTCACCTCCCGCGTGGCGTGCGACGTCACCGGAAACACCGATGTCGAGGATACCTTCTTTGAAGACTACCTCCTTCCCAAGAGCTTCAAGTGCCTCCCCGACGGGATGCTTCCGATGTGCTACCCGGCCGACCATTACGACGGCGTTTTCATCCCGAGCTGGTCGCTGTGGTTCGTCCTGGAACTGGCCGAATACGCGCGGCGCACCCCCAATCAAGATCTGGTGAAAAAGCTTCAGGACAAAGTCACCCGGCTCTTCGAGTTCTTCGCCGGGTACGAGAACAGCGACGGCCTGCTCGAGAAACTCCCCAGCTGGGTTTTCGTCGAGTGGTCCGAGGCGAACAATTTCGTTCAGGATGTCAACTACCCGAACAATATGCTCTACGCCAAGGTTCTGGCCGACGCCGGCGAACTTTACAAAAACGACGCCTGGATCAAAAAGGCCGAGGCGATCCGCGCGAAGATCATCGAGCAGTCGTTCGATGGGGAGTTCTTCGTCGACAACGCCCTACGCAAGGAAGACGGCACGCTCGAGGTGACACGCAACCGTACCGAGGTCTGCCAATACTTCGCCTTCTTCTTCAAGACGGCGACTCCCCAATCGCACCCCGAGCTTTGGGCAAAGCTCCTCGATCAATTCGGCCCGCATCGTCTCGAAAAAGGCCTCTTCCCCGAAATTCACAAGGCGAACTCCTTCGTCGGGAACGTCCTGCGGCTGGAGCTGATCTCCTGGGCCGGCCGTCCCGATCAGCTCCTGGAAGAATCGGTCGCGTACAACGAGTATATGGCCGACCGCACCGGGACGCTCTGGGAGAACGACGGCCCGTACGCCAGCTGCAACCATGGGTTCGCCTCGCATATCTGCCACGTCCTCTACCGCGACATCCTCGGTTTGGCCGAGGTCGACGTGCTGAATAAGGCGGTCAAGGTTCACATTCACCGGCAGGCGCTGGAAAGCGCCCGCGGCGTGATGCCGGTTCCCGGCGGTGAAATCAAACTCGCCTGGAAGCGCGAAAACGACCGGATCTCCTATGACCTCGACGTTCCCCAAGGGTGGGCGGTCGAAAAGATCGTCGATTAGAGCGTTTGTCGATTCCCCGCGTTGATGAATGGGGAAAATTCCCCCAAAAAAAGAGGGGCTTTACAGCCCCTCTTTTTTTGTCCGCGCGCACGCTTCAAAAGCGCGGCCTTTTCCGGCCTTCCTCGCGGTCGTTTTCACCTCACGCGCATTACCGAGCCGAAGGAGACTTTTTCGCGGCCTTCGCCTTGATCTGGCCGATATCAAGCTTCCCGGTCTTGCTCAGCAGGGCAATCGCCTTCTTGTTCCCGTTCTTAGCCGACTCCTTGAACCACTTCAGCGCCTCGGCCTTGTCCTTGGCCACACCTCTGCCCACAGCGCAGCAGATCCCGAGCGCGTACTGCGCGTTGGGGCTTCCCTTCTCGGCGGCGGTGGTCAGAATCTCGATTCCCTTCTTCTCGTTCTTAGCGACACCGTCGCCTTTGATATAGATCATCGCCAGCGAAACCTGGGCGCGGTCCTGGCCTTGATCGGCGGCTTTGGTGATCCACTCAATTCCCTTGGCGGTATCCTTCTTCACCCCCTTGCCGCTGAGGTAACTGGCGCCGAGGAAGTACTGCGCGTCGGGATAATTCTTCTCGGCGGCCTGGCGAATCATCACCATCGCCTTCTTGATATCGTGCTTCTTATAGTACAGCGTACCGAGATAGAATTTCGCCTCCGGACAGTCTTGTTTCACGGCGCTGGTCACCCACTTGAGCCCTTCCTTGGGGTTCTTCTGCTGGATATACATCCGGCCGAGATGATACTGCCCTTCGGGGCTTCCGGCGCGGGCGGCGCGGCGATAGTAACTCATCGCCGTGCTGGAACTGCGGGCAACCCCGCGGCCGGCCTCGTAACAGCGGCCGAGCGAAACCTGAGCGAAGCTGACCGGCTGCACAAGCGCGCGGCAGGTCGTGGTGATATCGGCAATGCTGCGCAGCGTGGCCGCCGTCCGGACATAGTCGTGCGAACGATAGAAGCCGAACGCCTCGCGATAATAGTCGCGAACGAGATTGAAGTCGCGGCGGTCGACTTCAACGGTCAGACGATCATAGACTCCGCGATCGTACCAGCTGTTGGCGTAGTAATAAAACCTCCCGATATCGGACCAGCCGCGCAGCGCGGCGAGGTCGCTGGTGCTGAATTTATCCCAATTCCAGTCATGCCATTCGTCGTACCAGTCGTCCCAATAATCAAAGGCATCGTTCCAATCGAAATCGGCCCAGTCGTCCCAGCCGCTCCAGTCGAAGTCGTCAAAGTCGAAATCATCCCAGTTATAGCTGTCCCAATCGTAGTCGTTCCAGTCGAAGCTGTCCCAATCGAGATCGTCGTTCGCGTCGGCACCGATCAGATCGTCCAAATCATCGGCATCCCAATCGTCCAAGCCGTCCAAATCATCGAAGTCATCGAAGTC
>CADBTE010000243.1 GCA_902797455.1 uncultured Planctomycetota bacterium
ATGGGACGCCGGGCCGCGTGGTGGGTCTGTTTCTCCTCGGCATCTTCTTCACCGGCGGCGGCCAGTTCCTCATCGGTGGGCCGGTCGATGATGAATCCCTGTGGTGTCCCGCGCTGGCTCATCATGTTGTTCTTCGCGCCGGAGCCATATTGATCCGCCCCGCCGTGATCGACGACAAAGCTGAAGTTTCCGCCGCAGTCATACGCCTGGTGGTAGGTAATACCGCTGCTGGCGTATCCCTGCCCGCGGCCGAGGTACCGATCCTCGCCGCGGTAGTCTAAAAGGAATCCAAGACTCCCCTCGGCACCGGAACCCTGGGTCAGGCCGCCGGTCGCCTCATAGGCGTCATCACCGGAGAAATCGACCAGGAAGCCGCCCGACAGATCCCAGGCCATCCCCAGCCCCATGATCGTCCCGTTGTATCGGTCGTTTCCGGCATCGTCAAAGAGGAACCCCAAGGCGTAGTGACAGCCGAACCCGTTGCTGAAACGCTGCCAGCGTTCCTGTGTTCGGGCGTTGTTCGTGTAAGATTTCAGGGTCGCCCCGACACGGACATCGTCGCCGCTGAAATCACGCAGGAAACCGAGCGCCATCCAGTATCCGCCGCCGTGTCCGAAGTAGTCGTATTCGTAGGTGTCGTTCCCTTCCCCCTCCAGGAGAACACCGATACCGCCGCAGGCGACACCGCGCACCCCCGAGCCGATCCCCTGCCCCCAGCCGTCATAGCCCGGATGCTCGGGATAGGAATCTTCGTAGTAACCGCCGACGTAGTAGTAGTCATCCCCGGCCTGATCAAAGAGGAGGCCGAATCCGCGGGGATTCCCGAGCCCCTGAGCCAGCAGAGCGGCGCGATACTGGTCGTCACCGCCGCGATCGATGACCGCGCCGAAACCTTCCATCGCGCACCCCTGAACCCGTTTGAACCCTAAGTAACGGTCGTTTCCATCCATGTCGATTAAGATGCCGATCCCGCCAATCGCGCCCCCCTGAGCGATATCACGGGCACGATAGAAGTCATTTCCTTTCTCGTTATACAGGATGGAGACACCGAGTATCGCGCCCCCCTGGATCCCCGCCTTGGTCCCTTCGAAGGTATCGTCCCCCTCCCCCAGGTCGAGAACCAGAAGGATGGGCCGCTTCGGGCTGCAGGAGCCCTCTTTGTAGGTATCGTTCCCGCCCAGGTCAATCAGGCAGACCAAGTCCTCGATAGCGTCCAGTTCCCAGGTATTGTCCTCCGAACCGCCGATGACGATATTCCCGGCGGGGGTCGAAACCCTTTGGCAGACCTGCCCGCTGACGGTGACTTCCTCGAACATGCCCGGCTCAATTTTTTTGAGTACATCGATGACACGCGGCGAGGTGAGCGGCAGGAGCGTCTCCGCGGCGTCATACATCGCCGCGCCGTTGACTTTCTCCATCAGATCGATCACGTTTTTCGCCTGATTGACCGCCGAGATGGTATGGCCATAGTGCGTCTGAGCACAGAAGATCGAGAAACTCTCGCTGGTAACATACCGAATTTCCTCGGGTTTCAGGAGTGACAGCGCCTGGGTGTGGAGTTCCGCGGCTTTGGTGAGCGCGACCCCTACCCCGAGAACGGCCTGCTGAGGGGTCTGCGGCGCGTAGAGGAACGGTTCGGCGAAGGTCGCCGGTGAAAGGTCCATCTTCACGCGAGCCTGGCGCAAACCGCGGATAATGCCGTTGGTCCCCGAGGCGATATCCTCATAGAGCTGCCGCGTAAACTCCTCGGCGTAAAAGACCGAGGTGATCGGATCGCGATAGAGCTTATCGTACCAGCTCAGACGGCATCGATTGTTCAGTTCCAAACCGGTGGAGAGGCGGTTGGTGCGGGCCAGGACGCTGGCCGCGTACTTTTGCCATTTCCGATAGACCGACTCGGATCGCCGGGTATTGATGCCGCTGACAACGTCTTCATACATATCGCGCAAGGCATCCTGCGCGTTGGCGTAACCGGCACGGACGACCGGCTCTTTGTAGGTATCTTCCTCCTCGGAGGTCACCCCAAGCTGCCTTGCTTCGTCGTAGGTAAACGGAGTGCTTTGATCGTCGGAAGAGTTGTCGACCGGTTCAAGATCCGGGATTTCAACGCGGGCATCGGGGGCTTTCGGGTTTTCCGACGGAGCGATCGTGTGGGTGGAGTCTTCGCCGTTGATGGTCACATGGTCACCGGCGGTGTCTTCCGCCGGCAGATCGGCCGGCACCTCACCGGCGGCCGCCGGGACGCTTTCATCAGTGATTGACTCAGTCGGCGTATCCATCGTATTGTCTGTCCGCGCGTCAGCCACCTGGCGGCCCAGCATCACGGCGCCACAGAAAATAAGAGCAACGGCAAGCCCGTGCGACAACACTCTTCTGTAAAGGTTCATCACCTACCCGTTCATCTGATGATCTAGCGGCCGAGGAATTCGGCCTTTTATGGCATACCGCCGCGAGCGGCAGGTACACAGACTCATTGGTAGGTTTTCGACCCCAACAGTCGGGGCCCTCCAGTCACTTTCCCCATTTTTGGCCAAACTGGCAAGACGGCCCCTCCCTTAAACACAAAGCCAACAAGAACGGTTTTATCCCTATTTTTCCTCTCCAGGAGCACCCGCTTTCGTTAATCTTAGACTATCTTATCCGTCTTTACCGTTCATTTCATCTGGGAGATTTTGTTTATAGCCCCCGGACATCTTGACTGAGAAAGATTAATATTTCCCAGGCCCCGCTGCCAGATACGCCCAATTTTAGGGGAAAGCTAACTTGTTTCCCCGTATCGTTGGGTATATAATCGACTGCTGTGGGGTCTAACCGCGAAATGGCCCCTTTCCTAAAAAACAATTTCTCCCGATCATATGGAGGGTATCCGTGAAGTCACTATTTTTGTCGCTGGCTGTCTTGGGGTCCGCTTTTTGCTTCCTTTTAAGCAATAACGCGCCTGGACAAGAGGCCCCATCCCCTGAGACCTGTGGCCCCGCCGTCATCTACATTCAGCCCCCGCAGCCTCTGGTTCCCTGGTCCCGCCGCCCGGTTCTGGGAAGCCCGCTGCAGATTCGGTTCCTCCCCCAGTTTGTCCCGGTCCAAATCTGCCCGCAGCAAGCCGCAGGCGCTGACAACAGCACCGGCGACGCCTCCTCAGCAGACGAGGCCGTTACCTCCCGCCCCTTTGGGGCCACCTCTGAGGGGACACCTGTCACCGCCTGGACACTGAAGAACAAAAACGGTCTTTCGGCGGTCATTCTCGACTTCGGCGGAGTCCTCTACGAGATGAACACGCCTGATCGTGACGGTAATTTCGCCAACATCTCCTGCAACTACCCGACGATCCCCGAATATCAGACGATCCGTCCTTACTTCGGTTCGCTCGTCGGCCGTTACGCCAACCGAATCGCCAAAGGGAAATTCACTATCGATGGGACCGAATACAGCGTCCCGGTCAACGATGGTGAAAACGCGCTGCATGGCGGGCTCAAGGGGTTTGACCAGGTGATGTGGAGCGTCGAGCCGTACACCAAAGACAACGCCGTCGGGCTCCATCTCACCTATACCGCCGCCGACGGCGAAGAGGGATACCCCGGCACGCTGAGCGTCGCGGTTGACTACGAGCTCAATGATGACAACGAACTGAAGATCGACTACACGGCGACCACCGACAAGGCGACCCCCGTCAACCTGACGAACCATACCTTCTGGAACCTCGGCGGCGCCACCAGCGGTTCGATCCTCGGCACCGAACTGAAACTGAACGCCTCCCATTTCCTCCCGACCGATTCCGGCCTGATTCCGACCGGTGAAATCGGCGATGTCACCGGTACCCCTCTTGATTTCCGTCAGACCAAGACCATCGGTCAGGATATCGCCAACGTGACCGAGCCGCAGTTCAACGGCGGTTATGACCATTGCCTCATTTTGGACGCCCAGGAAGGCGAAGGCCTGACCTTCTGCGCCGCGGCGCGCGATCCGAATACCGGCCGCACACTCGAGATCACGACCTCCGAACCGGCGGTCCAATTCTATTCGGGGAATTTCCTTGACGGTTCCACCGGCGTTGGGGATTACAAGTACCAGAAGCAGTCGGCCTTCTGTCTGGAGACACAGCACTATCCCGACTCCCCCAACCACGCGGAGTTCCCCAATACCATTTTGCGCCCCGGCGATGTCTATCGCCACACCACTGTTCATAAGTTCGGTTGCCAGTGATATCCGAAGCGCGGCATCGAATAAGGAGGACGCCCCATGAGTATTGCATCCAAGCCGTTCGGCACCACAAAAAGCGGTCAAAAAGTCACCGCCTGGACGCTGAAGAACAAAAACGGTCTTTCGGCGGTTGTTCTAGACTTCGGGGGCGTTCTCCATGAAATGAACACGCCCGACCGTGACGGCCGTCTCACCAATATCTCCTGCAATTACCCCGATGTCTCCTCGTACGAAGAGATCCGCCCCTTCTTTGGTTCTCTGGTCGGCCGTTACGCCAACCGGATCGCCAAAGGAAAGTTCTCTATCGACGGGGTCGAATATCATGTCCCGATCAACAACGGTGAAAACGCGCTGCACGGTGGGCTGAAGGGGTTTGACCAAGTCATTTACGGCGTCGAGCCGCTGGAGAGCGAAAACGGCATCCGGCTGACCTACACCTCCCCCGACGGGGAGGAAGGTTACCCCGGAACACTCGACCTGACAGTCGACTACGTTCTTAATGACGCCGATGAGCTCATCATCCGCTATCGCGCTGTCACCGACAAGCCGACGGTTCTCAACCTGACGAACCACACCTTCTGGAACCTCAACGGCGCTTTCGGGGGGGATATCCTCCCCACCGAGCTGACGCTTTGCGCCTCGCGCTGTCTGGCCGCCGACTCGGGGCTTATCCCGATCGGTCAGTACGTCAATACCGCTGGAACGCCGCTGGACTTCAGCCAGCCCAAACCGATCGGCCGCGATATCGCCGGTATCACCGAGCCTCAGTTCAATGGCGGCTATGATCACTGCTACGTGCTCGATAAAGCCAAAGAAGGGGAACTTTCCCTCTGCGCTGAGGCCTTCGACCCGCGCAGCGGCCGGACGATGGAGATCTCCACCACCGAACCGGGCGCCCAGCTCTATACGGCCAACTTCATCGACGGCACCACCGGCGTGGGGGACTACAAGTACCAGAAATACTGCGCCTTCTGTGTCGAGGCCCAGCATTATCCCGACTCGCCGAATCGTCCGGAATTCCCGACCACGCTCATGCGGCCCGGTCAGGTTTATCTCCAGACTACCGTGCATCGGTTCGGTATCCGTTAGTTTTCCCGTTCGCCGCCCAGTTGAGCCCCGCGCAGGGGAAAGGCCGAGATGTCCAAGAATTCCGATGTCATTGCACTCGACACGGTCGCCGAGTTTCTGACAGAGATATTCCCTCCGGCCCTGGCCGAAGAGTGGGACAACACCGGTCTTTTGATCGGTGACCGTACCCGTCCGGTCAGGACCGTTGTCACGGCTTTGACCGTTACCCTCGAGGTTGTCGGTGAGGCCGCGCGCTGTGGGGCCGATCTTATCGTCTCGCACCATCCTTTCCCGTTTAGGGCGGCTAAACGATGGACGAGCGAAACCGCCGCCGGGGCGCTTCTTTTGGCCTTGGCCGGTAAGGGCTTGGCCCTTTACAGCCCTCATACGAGTTTCGATTCGGCGCTTTGGGGAATCAACCGCCAAATCGCCGCGCTTCTGGAGCTGACCGACGTGGTCCCGATGCGTCCGCTCCCCGTTCTTCCCAATGCCGCGATGCTTTCCGGGCTTGAACCGGATACCACCGACTTGCTTAAGACGGAGCTATCCGCTGCCTTGGGGGCCGGGCGTATCGGCAGTTTCCGAAGACCGTTCCCTCTGTCGGAACTCCTTAAAAAAGTTCGCGAGATATTCTCTGTGCAAACGTTTCCCTATGTCGGAAGATTGGACAATGAGATTTCCCGCGTTGCCATCGCCTGCGGAGCGGCGGACGATTTTGTCGAGGACGCCATTCGCCTGAAGGCCGACGCCATCGTGCTGGGTGAAATTCGCTATCATCACGCGCTGGAGGCCGAACAGGCCGGTCTGGCCGTTTTAGCCCCCGGACACTTCGCGACCGAACACTTCGCGACCGTTGCGCTGGCCGATCGCCTGGCACGGAGGTTTCCCCAACTGAACATTCTGGCCTCACAGGAAGAACGTGACCCCTTCCGGTTTGACGGCTAGCGATCTTTCCCGTAAAATTGGGTTATTCCTCGGCAGCTTGGGCCTGTTGCCCCTAACGCTGCCGGCACTTTACGAAGCGTAACCTCTGGTTAACGCGTCCCACTAAAGGAATCTTCCGATGATGAAAGCCAAAGCCCAAACAAAGAAGAGTTTTCCGAAACTTCACAATGCCACCTGGCCGGGTGTGGTCGGTAAAGGCGCTGCTGGGTGTGATCCCTGTATCGGGCTGAACGAGATGCTCGACATGACGCGCGCGGCGCAGGTCAACGGCGTGAAGTTCGATGGTTTCGATCTGTTTCTCGATCTCCCCCATTTCGATCCGTCGAAGATCGATGCCGAAACCGAACGTCTGGCCGAGCTGTCGTATCAGTACGGGCTCGACATCGGGACGCTGGTCGCCCCCATTTGGTCGGGGTCGGCAATCGGGAGCGAAGAGAAGCGCCAGCATTTCCTCAACCAGGTTCGTATCGGCTGCGAGGCGGCGCAGAAGCTTCGCAAGCTCGGTGTTCGTCCGAACGGTTGTGTCCGTATCGACTCCTCCTGCTCGGTGGAAGAGTGGTCGAAAGATCCCGAGGGGAATCAAAAGATCCTGGCCGATACGTTCTCCAAAGCCTGCGATATCGCCGCGCAGTACGACGAGGTCCTCGCCGCTGAGGGGGAAATCTGCTGGGGCGGAATGCACAGCTGGAAGCGGATGCTCCAATTGCTCGAAATGGTCGACCGGCCGCAGACGCTCGGATTCCAGGCCGATATGTCCCATACGCTTCTCTATCTTCTCGGTGCCAACGCCCCGGAAGACCGCCTTCTCCCCGAAGATTTCGACTGGGCCGATACCGAAACCTTCGACCGTGCCTACAAAATGATGGCTAACGCCCTGCGTCCCTGGACGGTCGATCTGCATATCGCCCAAAACGACGGGACGGTCTTCGGAAGCGGTTCGCACGATAAAACGGGGCGCCACTGCCAGGCCAAAGATCCCAACGGAAAGCTCGATATCGTAAAATACGCCGGTTTTTGGCTCCGTGACGAAGACGGCCTGACCCGCCGATTCAACCATATCTGCTGGGATGGCTGTATGTTCCCCAATTCGGTCATGACCGACCCGACCACCTGGAACGACATTCTCGAGGTGATGGTCGGTGTTCGCGAAACCTACGGGTGGAAGTAGCGTCAGATATCCTTTTCACGACATGGAGATAAAGCGAACAATGAATCGCACCTTATTCATCGGCGCCGGTGGTGTCGGCCGGGTCGCTTTGCTCAAGGCGGCCCAGCATCCCGAAATATTTGACGACATTGTCTTCGCCAGCCGCACTGTCTCGAAGTGCGAGAAGATCGTTGCCGACGCCGCTTTCCCGCGCGATATTCCGACCGAGCAGGTCGACGCCGACAGCGTTGAGGAACTGGTCGCGCTGTTTAAACGTTACCAGCCCAACTTGGTCGTCAATCTGGCGCTCCCCTACCAAGACCTGACCATCATGGAGGCGTGCCTGGCAGCCGGCGCTCATTATATCGACACCGCCAACTATGAGTCTCCCGAACTGGCGCACTTCTGCTACGGCCCGCAGTGGGCGATGCATGATCGTTTTCGCAGCGCGGGGCTGATGGCGCTGTTGGGCTGCGGCTTCGACCCGGGTGTCACCAGTGTCTATACGGCCTACGCCAAAAAGCATATCTTTGACCGAATGGATACCGTCGATATCATCGACTGCAACGCCGGTGACCACGGGTACCCCTTCGCGACCAACTTCAATCCCGAGATCAACATCCGTGAGGTTTCGGCCAAGGGGCGTTATTACGAGAACGGCCGGTGGATCGAGACCGATCCGCTGGAGCTCAAACGGGTCTACGATTTCCCCGCCGGGATCGGCCCGAAAGACATGTACCTTCTCTACCACGAAGAGATGGAATCGCTCGTTAAGAACTACCCGGAAATTCGCCGAATTCGTTTCTGGATGACCTTTGGGCAGTCGTACTTAACGCACCTTCAGGTTCTCAAAAATGTCGGTATGACGGGAATCGAGCCGGTCGAGTTCGAGGGACATCAGATTGTCCCGCTTCAGTTCCTCAAAAAGCTCCTCCCCGATCCGGCCTCGCTCGGGCCCCGCACCGTCGGCAAAACCTGTATCGGCTGCCTGATCAGCGGTGAAAAGGATGGGCAGCCTCGCCAGTACTACGTCTACAATGTCTGCGACCACCAGGAGGCGTTCAAAGAGCTCGGCGCTCAGGCGGTGAGCTACACCACCGGTGTTCCCGCCGCGCTGAGCGCGGCGCTGGTGACCGGCGGCATCTGGCGCGCGGAGGGAGTCTTCAATATCGAGCAGTTTGACCCCGATCCGTTTATGGAAAAAATTGGCGCGTGGGGACTCCCCTGGGAAGAGACCTTCTCCCCCAACCCGGTCGAGTAAAATGATCGGCAGTTAACCGGAAGCGCGAACCGTGCGTCACCAAGAGATTTTTTTAACCTTGAGGAAGGATTCATCCAATGGCAAACGAAAGTGGAACCCCCCCGTATTTCGTCGGGGTTGATCTTGGCGGAACGGGAATGAAAATCGGTGTGATCGACAACCGCGGAAAGACGATCGCCTATTCGACATTCCCGACCTTTGTAGAGCGGGGCCCGGAAGACGGTGTCAAGCGGATGGGGCATCATGTCTTCGAGACGATTGAGCAGGCGGGGATCTCCCGTGACCAGGTCGTCCGTATCGGGCTCGGTTCCGCCGGTCCAATCGATATCCCCGCGGGCAAATATATCCGCCCGACGAACTTCCCGGGATGGGACTTCTTCCCCATCTGCACCCGTCTTTCCGAGGTGACCGGCAAGCCGGTGACGTTTGCCAACGACGCCAGTGCCGCCGCCTACGCCGAATACTGGATCGGCGCGGGACAGAAAGAACCGGGTCTGATTGTTCTGACCCTCGGAACCGGGGTTGGCTGCGGCATCATTCTCAACGGCCGTCCCTGGAGCGGTATCCACTCCCATGGCGGCGAGGCGGCACACATGCTCATCGACATCTCCGAAGGTGCCCGCTGGTGCAACTGCGGCCAGAAGGGGCACTTTGAGGCGTACGCCGGGGCCCTTGGGGTCGGCAAGCGGACCAAAGAGATGATGGTCACCAAGCGCGAGTCTTCGCTCAAGACTCGGATCAACGCCGATACAGATGTCAGGGCGATTCCGAAAATGGTCTTTGAAGAGGCCGAAAAGGGGGACGAGCTGGCTTTAGAGATCGTCGATGAGACCGCCCGCTGGCTGGCCTACGGCATCGTCTCGCTCGTCCACACACTCGATCCGTCCTGTGTTCTCCTTGGCGGCGCGATGACATTCGGAGGGAACAATTCCCCGGTGGGGCGTCGCTTCCTCGCTCGGACCCAAGATGAAGTCAAGAAGCGTATCTTCCAGCATCTGGCCGAACGCCTTCGCATCGACTTCGCCAAGTTAGGGGGGGACGCCGGTTACATCGGTGCCGCTGGTCTGGCCTACGCCGATTATCACCGTTTGGACTAAAACTCACAGAAAAGCAAGTGGGCAAAGCACCTCCCTGAAGCGTAACCGGTCAGCTCTTGGCCGGCCGCGCTTGTGGGGAGGGTTTCTTTATGATGGTAGCTTCCCAAAGTATTCACGCACACGCGATGAGGGGGGGATCTGTTGCGTATCGCTGAGATTTTCCGCTCCAAACAAGGAGAGGGATTTTGGACGGGGACGGACTCCCTCTTTATTCGGGTCAGCGGTTGTCCTCTGCACTGTGGTTTCTGTGATACCGCCTATGCCTCCTGGAAAATAGACCGCGCCGAAGAGCTGTCGTGTGACCAAATCCTCACGCGCGTCCTGGCCGAAGAGACCGAGCATGTGGTCATCACCGGGGGAGAACCGATGGTTCAAACCGGGATCGTCGAGCTGACACACCGCCTGTCCGAGCTGGGCCGAACCATCACCATCGAGACCGCGGGCATCGCGGCGCTTCCGGTAAAATGTGATCTCATGTCGATCAGCCCCAAACGGAGCAATTCCACCCCGCTGGGGGCTCCCGAGGAGGTGATTCGACGCCACGAGACGCTGCGCGATCAAAAGCAGATCGTCCGCCGTCTGATCGCCGACTATCCCTATCAGCTGAAGTTCGTCGTCGATCATCCGGACGACTTGGACGACATTGACGGCTACCTGACCGCGCTCGGTTCGGTCGACAGTTCGCGCGTGTGTGTTATGCCGATGGCTGTCGACACTCCCTCGATGGCCGAAAAATTGGTCTGGATCCGCCCCTACTGCCGGGCGCGCGGCTTCTATTATACCTCCCGCATGCAGCTGGTGTGGTTCGGCAACCGGCGGGGAACCTAGTCCATTACAGCGCCCGGGGACCGAACTGGTCAAACGGGATCGGCTCATACCCCACCGCGCCGGCGGCGGTGTCGTCCTTGAGACGGAAATCCCCCTTTTGCGGATCGACAAATCCCGGATCGACCCCGATAAGGTTATCACCGAAATGAATATAGGGCCGGGCCGCTTCTTCGACCGCGTCGAGCCAATGCCCATCCCCGGGCGCCCCTTCCCGCCCATCCACAGCGCCTAAGCAAATATTGCCGGCCACCACATTCCCCTCGGGGGCGTAGATATTGCCGTCGAGAATCGCGGCCAGTTCCGGATATCGCTCGCTGTAGGGGGGCTGATTCCAGGCGATCCCGCATATTGTCCCCTTCTCTTGGCTTTCCTTCACCCACCCGTCGGTATGGTCGTGGCACCAGCCCAGCGCGCGGGCGTCGATATGAAGCGCGGGGCTGCAATCGTAAAAGATATTGCCGAGAACGTGACAGTCGCGTCCGCCGCCGAGCATGGCCGCGCGGGTCACGCGGACAAAGAGGTTTCCGACAATATCGCAGCTGCTGAACATATCATCCAAATAGACCCCGACACAGCCGAGCCCCTCCCGGCCCGAAATATCGTGCAGATAGTTGTTCCGGAAGAGGTTGCCGCGCATCGTCGGATCGCGTCCCGCGTAAACGGCACCGGCGTCATTGGACTCCAGGCAGACATCATGAATCTCGTTCAGTTCGAAGAGGTGATCATTTCCCCCGAAATGAATCCCGATATGGGGAGCGTCATAGATCAGATTCCGCGCGACATAGGCACCGACTCCGCCAAGATTCACCGCGGATTGGTACATCCGAAAGACCTGGCCGTAATGATGAATCGTGTTGTTAACCACCGCGATGTACCCGGGAGTAAGGGTCTTTCGATCACCACCGGACGCGATGATCCCCATGGCACCCAGACGATGGAGATGGCAGTTCATCACGGTGACGTGAGATCCTCCCGCGCGGATCGCGTTTCCGCTCGATCGACAGACCTCCAGGTCGTACGCCAAGAGATGATCACCGCTGAGGCAGCAGGCAGCACCCTTCTGGCCGAGCGCCCCGTCGATAGACAGATGGGCAAAACCAAGATAGGATGCCTCGGCGGTTTTCAGCGCTCCTTCGGCCCGGGTCAGGAACATATTTTGCTCCCCATCTCCTTCGGGAGGATAAAAATAGAGCTTCCGCGCCTCGCGGTCGATATAGTATTCCCCGGGAATATCAAGTTCACTCAAAAGATTGTAGGCGTAGAACCACTGTCCCACACGGTAACCATAGTTATGATACGGCTGAGTCGTTTCGATGAGGAGGGTTTTCGGATCGATCCGCTCCACCTTCAGGTTCTGGTTCGACCAATCCCAAAACCAGTAGCCATTGAGCCAAATATCGTCCTCACCCGCCCAAGCGGCCGCCTCTGGATCATCGACGTAAAAACACCCTTCTTTAATCCCGGTCTGTCCATGAATCTTGACTTCCGTCGTACCGTCCCGCAGCAGATCGGTGATTTTCATAAACCCTTCGTTCGGATAGCGGGCCAGCGTCATCGCCTCCCCACCGAAGAACAGTTCCGGCGCGCTCCCATTGGGCCGCTGAAGATCGAGCGTGTCGGCGGGGGGAAGATCGATTTCCACCACGTGATCGCGGGCCTCGGGCTTTAGTTTGCCGAGAACCCGCTCATCGCAGACCTTTTTCCCCCGAGAAAGCGGGAACCCGCAGGAAAGGCGGACCTTCTGACCGGCGGCGCCGCGCCAAAGGATCGGCGCCTCTTCAGTCCCTGAGTCGGCGGCCTCAAAGAGAATCGGTTCTTCGATCTGATAATCCCCGCCGGCCAGCTCAACGATGGTCGGCTGACCGTCGAACGCCTCCGACACGCGATACTCTCGAACCCTATCCCTGGCGGCGGCAAGGGTCGCCAGCGGACCGTCGCTGCGCTCTTCATTCGGCTGGGCGAGCCGCCCCGACCAGCTGTCGTCCCCTTGCGGGGAGACAAAGAACGCAGCCGGCGCGCCGCCGCGCGCCAAAAGGACCATAGGGTCGTTTAAGAGCGCCTCAAAACGTTCCCCCGGCTGCTCAGCGGCAAAGGCGGCCCAGCCGAACATAACCAGCAGGATGGTCCAAAAAGATCGTTTCATCAGTGCAGTCTCCCGTTGATCAACAGTAAAACCTTAGGATAATGTCTTGAGTTCATATTTCCGGCTGCCGAGTCCCAGCGCCTCGGCAGCTTCGAGTGTATGAATGGCGTGACGATCTTCCATTCGAGCGATGAGCGACTTTTTCCCCGGATCGCCGCTGGAGTAGACCAAATCGACACACGCCTGATCCAGCGCGACCGGATCAACACAAGAGAGAATGCCGATATCGGCCATTTCGGGGGGGGCGGGGTGGCTGTCGCAGTCGCAATCGATCGACAGATCTTTCATCACGTTGATGTAGGCGATGTTATTGCCGAAAAAGCTTGCCACCGACAAGGCGGCTTCAGCCATCGTCTCAAGGAAGATATCCTGCTCACAGTCCCATAGAACTTCAGGATCACCGCCGCCATGAATCCATTTTTTACCCTCACAGGAGGCGATCCCTATCGACATATTCTTGACCGCGCCGCCGAATCCCCCCATGAGATGCCCCTTGAAGTGGGAGAGAATCAGGACCGAGTCATAGTTCCTCAGACTGGCACCGACCCGATTGGTCTTTAAGTGTTTGCCGCCGGGGACCGGGAGCTCGATTTCACCGTCGGCGTCCATAATGTCGACCGGAGCAATCTTGGTGAAGCCGTGCTGTTCCAGCGTCTGGAGGTGATCTTTTGTCCGATACCGTTTCCCCTCATAGGCGGTGTTGCACTCGACGATCGTCCCCGAAACAAGATCGACTATGCCGCGCATAAACTCCGGC
>CADBTE010000244.1 GCA_902797455.1 uncultured Planctomycetota bacterium
CATCAGTCCGACGACCGTCTGGGTCACTGGGAGGAAGAAAACGGGAAGGCGGTACGCAAGTTGGGTACCGGGACTATCGTTGATCCGATGGGTAACGGGGAGAGTAGGATACAGCTCGGTTCGGTGAACGGGAATCGATCGCTCTTCGGGAGAGGTGCGGTGCAGCCGAACACGATAGATCAGACCGATCAGCCCAAATACCAGGAGAGTCACGGGGATCAGCAAAAACCACCAGCCCCAAAACTCCCCGATCGGTTCCAAAACGGCCGATTCGGGATCGTCGGAAAGGTAATAGCAGCGATATCGCTTCCCGACGCGGTAATGGCAGAGGATCTCGTCTGCTTCGGACTGAGAATAGACAAATCCCTGGTCACGCGTCCAGGTGGTCTCGTCGTAGATCAGCCGGCGATACGGCTGGCCCGCTGCCAGATAGTGAACCTCGATCTCGGGACGATAGCGCAGCTGGCCGCTCCCTTCGTCTAAAGAGCGGCGGACCAGGCGATCGACGACGCAGAAGGTACTGTCGTAACGCCGACGCATCTCGATCTGCCCCCGTCCCCAGGTTAAGAGGTGGATCGACAAAACGAGAAGGCCAATGAGGAATATCCCCCCAAAGAGAAGTATCTCGGAGAGTTTCCAGGGACCGACCCTATGCCCCGAGGCAGCGCTTTGCCCCGGCTGCGTACCAGTCGACTCTGACATAAGCACCCCAAACCCCTTGTTCCAGTAATTTTTCACGCCTTTTGAGAAAATCGGTCAGCGCGGAGAAATTACGGCGCGGAGATGTTACTTTGTCTCTTGCCGTCCCTGGCGGTAAAAACCGATTTTCTCCAGCGCCAGGAAGACCTCCTCGAGCGTTTTTTCCCCAAAATTGGGGATCGCCAGCAGATCACTCGGATTGCAGTTGAGCAGATCCTCCACCGTGGAGATACCCTGCTCATCCAAACAGTTGGTCGTTCGGACGGAAAGGCCAATCTCAGCGGTGCTCATCGCCAGTTTTCGCTGACGTTCCGCTTCACGAACAACTTCCGGGTTCAGCTTAATACGCGTTCCCATCGTCTGACTCTCCTTATTTCGCGTTTGGCGGTAAGAATCCAATTCCTCTTCAGGATTATAGTTTCCCCCACCCAGAATTCAACCGCCCGCCCCTGCTATGGCGGCAAAAGGAGAATACAGACAAAAAAAGACCGGAGAACGCTCTCCGGTCTTTTCTCTTTGTTCACGCTTCGGACCCGACGGCTCTAGAATCGACAGATCACGTCACCACCGAAGGTTACCAGGCTGTTCTCGGTCAGATGGTCATAGACCCCCTTGGCATCCGGGACCCCTCCGCAGCCGATCCGTTCCATATCAGAGTAATCCCAGCGTACCTCGGGACGGAGAGTCAGCCAATCCGTCGGATTCCAGTTGATTCCCAGCGCCAGGTCGATGAAGTTATCCCCTGTCCAACGATAACCGTACTCATGGATATTGCCTGCGGCATCCTTGTAGGTCATGATATCGCTCGACGGGCCGCCCCAAATCCGGGAATACCCCTGATCTTTCATCCACTCAGCTCGGAACCCGAGGGTGAAATTCGACGCCATCTGCCAGTAGAGATAATTGACCACCGAGTACCAGTACGCGTTGTCTGTCGTCTTGATGTTGTCATAGATGCTGTAGGCACCATCCTGAGCCGCGCCCAGATCATGCTGAAGGACATAGGTCAGACCGGGGGTGAGCTTCTTTTGAAAAACCAGACTGTAGTTCGACACCTGCTCACTGTAGGTCCGGATAACACCCTCGGTGCGGTGGAAGACCGTCTCATGGTCGACAATCTCCTTGCCGGTCATCATAATGAAGGCCAGCGAAGCGGTCTCGTCGCACGATTTCATCGTGAAACCACCCATGATATTGCCATGCCCGTTATTGTCGGTCCACTCATCCCATCCCTGCGAATAACCGGCCAAGATGCTGAAGTTATTGTCGAAAGCCAACTCACCCAAAGCGCCGGTGAGTGTCTGCGCCTCGGCGTAGAGCATCGTGTACGAATGGGAGTAGAAGAAATTGCACGGAGCCGGGAACGACTCGTAGCCAAGCGGAGAGTAAAAATGCCCCGCTTTGACCGTCAGCCCCGCCGCGACCGGGAGGTAGAGCTCGCCATAGACCTGCGGAAGAGCGACGCCGTATTCCGGATGACCGCCTTCGTCATTGATATTCCAGTGGGGATCGGCCTGATAGACCGTCGAGACGGGATGCTCACCGAAGACGGTGGTGCGATAGTCCCGCTGCTCCAGACCGAGCGAAGTGACCGGCATATAGTCGGTGCCGTACAAAAGATCGGCACGCAGCCCAAAATCAGCCCCGCCCCCCTTGGTCAGCTCGCGGCCGAGAATGACATAAAGCTGGTTCATTCCCGCTGCGTGTCCCGCGTCATCCTCACCGGTATCACCGCGGGACGTCGGCGCGTAAGCCGTCATGGGCCAAGCGTTATTCGTCGCGCCGCCGCCGGAGACCCAGCCGTCAAAATAGAGCTTGCCGAATCTCTTGACACCGCTGGGAAGGAGCCCCTGCTGCGTAAAATCACCGCCGCTGTAGAGCCCGCCGGAGGCGTAGGGAGTATAAGGAGCGGACGCCTCATAAGCCCCTGCCGCCCCGCCATACATCATTCCCGAACCGTACATAGCCCCGGAATCACAACAGTAGGCATCACCGCAGTTGTACGCCATTCCCCCGGAGTTGGCTGCGTACATCCCCGGAGCGTAAGGAACAACAGTTGCCCCGATTGCAGTTGCAGCCGTCAGACCGACCGCCATCGCGGCGACCGCTCCCATAAGACTGAACCGCGTTAACAAACTGCGCATAACTTGCCTCCTTGCACGGATTTAACCGCCGACTCCTTTTTGCCGGCAGACCCTGCTCCATCATATTCACTGCTATACAGCCGTCTTGTACCGGGTATGACCGCAAAGCCAGACCTAGCACCGGCTAGTCCATCATCGGCCATTAAGCGGCTGTCTCTTGATAAAAAAGTTCGCGCAAAGAGATTTTTCGATGCCTCGACGCCCCCTCGCGGCAGGCCCCATAAGGCGGTCCCCCCCTTAGATGCCCGCTGTGTACAACCGAATTTCCGGCTATACTTCTGCACGGGGCCCCGGTGTTCTTATTCGCGAATAAGGCGCTCTTACTGAAAAAAACGGGGGGGCCATAAACGATCACCCGCACGTGCTTGGCCGAGACGGCCAAGGAGTTTCCCTAAGCAATGAAACGCCAAAACGGTCCTAAAAACCCGGGACAGCGAGATCGAGACATCGACAAATCGGCGCGTCCCCCCGCGGTTTCACGTCCCAGGCGGAGAAATCTGGGGAACAACCCCGAGGAGATCCGCGGGGAAGCTTCACCGTTTTCCGAGAATCCCTGGTCCACCGAGCGCTTCGATGCCTCGACGCACACCGATCAGCTGGCACGAACCGAAAGCAACTTCGGAGAAACCGCTGTTTTGGTCGGGGTCTATGCCCCCAAAGAATCCCCCTCCTCCGCGCCGCTGGCCGAATTGGCCGGTCTGGCCAAAGCGGCCGGTGTTCTGCCGGCCGCCGACCTGATTCAACGCCGAGAGCACCCCGATATCGCCACCTGCATCGGTCGTGGAAAAGTCGACGAGCTGCGTCTTCTCATTGAGCGGACCGGGGCGGATGTGGTTCTTTTCGATCGCGACCTTCTCCCCGCGCAGACCCGCAACTTGGAGCAGGCGCTCAAGGTCAAGGTGATCGACCGAACCGAGCTGATTCTCGATATCTTCGCCTCCCGTGCCCAGACCTACGAGGCGCGTCTGGCCGTCGAGCTGGCTCAGCTGGAATATTCTCTCCCCCGGCTCAAAAGAATGTGGACGCACCTGGAGCGACAAGCCGGCGG
>CADBTE010000245.1 GCA_902797455.1 uncultured Planctomycetota bacterium
AAAACCGGCGCGGCAATCAGCGCCAAAGCGAGAAGCGCGGCGGCGTATCCGCCGAGGAAACTCAAGACAGAGAAACGTTTCATAACGGTGAGCATAGTCCTGTGGGGTTGAAAAAAGGGCCAAAGGTTTAACTGGGGAAAATTATAGCCCGGCGGCAGACGAAAATAAAGATATCCGTCCGGCCTTCTCCCCGCGCCGCCGCGCGGGGGGCGACAAGCATTGTTTTTTCGCCTCCCCCTTTTATACTTTTGGGAAAGTCCCCTTCCAAATAAGACACTCAGCAAGAAAGAGACAAACCATGCGTACCTCCGCGAACATCCCCTTCCGCGCGCCGCTGGCCGCGCTTTTGTTCTTCCTGGCGCTTTGCTCGCCGTCGGCCCACGGCGCGGTGAACGGCTCGGGGCAGTGGCTGGCGACCGATTTCGGCGCCGCGCCGACCTCGGTCGGCACCCCCTTTGAGGAAGCCGCCGACTGCACCGAGGCGATTCAATCGGCCTTAAACGCGGCTAAACAGGCCGGCGGCGGGGTCGTCCTTCTCCCCGCGGGGCGGTTCACCGTCAAGGGAACCCTCTCGATCCCCGGCGGGGTGACGCTCGAGGGTACCTATCGTTCGGCCATCACGGTGGGATCCTGCAATCAGCCCGCCGACGGAACCCTCCTATTGGCCTACGCCGGGAAGAACGCCCCCGACGGCGCGCCGTTCATCTCCCTGGCCGGCGACAACGCGGTGATCAAAGGGGTGGGGATCATTTATCCCGAGTGGGACCCGAACGTTATCCCCCCGATCCCCTATCCTCCCTGTATCGAGTCTCACGACACCCTCAACGTCGGGATCCTCGACTGCGCGCTGCTGAACCCCTACGAGGGAATTCGTCTCGTCCGCGCGGCCAGACACCTGGTCCGCAACGTCACCGGCTACCCGATCTGGCGCGGTCTTTTTGTCGATCATTGCTTAGACATCGGCCGGATCGAGAACATCCACTACTGGCCCTTTGGATCCGGTTACAACGACCGCTACTGCACGTGGATTAATCTCAACGGCATTGCCTTTGAGTTCGCCCAGACCGACTGGCAATATGTGGCTAATACATTTTGTTTCGGCTACGGTGTCGGCTACAAATTCAGCGAGTATGAGCATGGAGGAGCCAATGGGAACTTCCTCGGTCTGGGGGCCGACTGCTGCCGGCGCGCCGTCCTGGTCGAGCAGGCCCAGGAGCCCGGACTTTTGATCACCAACGGCGAGTTCGTCGGCCGCTGGTTCAGCGACGACTCGATCTGTGTCGAGATCACCGAAAAATGCCGCGGCAAGGTCTCTCTGGTGAACTGCTCGTTCTGGGGACCGATCGATATCTGCGTCCAAAAGAAAAATCCGGGCGGCCTGCTGACCGCCAGCGCCTGTCACTTCGTCAACTGGGACGGCCGCCAAGTCGGCAATCCGGCGATTGACCTTCTCGCCGGCAGCGCCAATATCGCCGACTGCACCTTTACCGACGGGCAGACCGACGTGCGCCTCGCCGACCGGGTCAAAACCGTCCTTCTTTCGGGGAATCTCTCCTACGGCGGCTTCACGGTCGAAGGGATTTCCGAGGCCAACGGCGCGCGGGTCCAAAAGTGGGGGAACGAGGAATTTTTCTTGGATGGATCGATGGAACAATATCGCGTCGAGATCGGTTCGCCCGACGACAAAAGGTTCGTCGTCGACTGGTCCAACCGAGAAAAAGACCCGGAGGATATCCCCTTCCGCTGGTCGAGCGACAACTCCAAGCTGCGGCTGATGGTCAAACCGAACAGCGCCTATGATTTAACTTTTGCCTGTGACGTCCCACAGCAGGCGCTGGAAAACATCGAGGCGCCCGGTCTGTACCGCGACGGGGAACTGATCGCCCCGCTGGGGGCCGGTCACAACGAGCTGACCGCCCGCCTTGCCCCGAGCGACAGCGACGTTATGGTGCTGGAGGTTCGCTGCGGCGGCTGGGTTCCGGGGGAAAATGATCGGCGCACCCTCGGAATCCAGGGAAGATTTATCGAGATGAAGGCGGTCGATTCCCCAAGCCCGTGACGCTTGCTCCCCCGAGAGAAAACATGGGAGGGAGCAAACCGGATCTCGAAAGCGGGAAATCATTGATTTCCCGCTCCCTTCTCTATATACTCTCACGGTAGACGTGGATCATTCGGGCTCTTCCTTTCCCCCAGTCGCCGGGAAGGGAAATCTCGCACAGACCGGGAGTGCCCCAACCTACAAAGAATATATGGAGAAATCTCATGCGTTTATCGAAATCTATCCTCCGCGGCACGCCGCTTGTTGCGATCGTTTTCCTGCTGGGGCTCTGCGCGCCGTCGATCCGTGGTGAGGCGAACGGCTCGGGACAGTGGCTGGCGGTCGATTTCGGCGCCGTGCCGAGCGTAATCGGCACCCCTTTTGAGGAAGCCGTCGACTGCACCGAGGCGATTCAATCGGCCCTTAACGCGGCCAAAGCCGACGGCGGCGGGGTCGTTCTTCTTCCCGCGGGGCGGTTCACCGTCAAGGGAACCCTCTCGATCCCCGGCGGGGTGACCCTGGAGGGAACCTATCGTTCGGCCGTCACGGTGGGATCCAGCAACCAGCCCGCCGACGGAACCATCCTGCTGGCCTACGCCGGAAAGGACGATCCCGAAAGCGCGCCGTTCATTTCCCTGGCCGGCAGCAACGCGGTGATCAAAGGGGTGGGGATCATCTACCCCGAGTGGGACCCGAGCGTCGTCCCCCCGATCCCCTATCCTCCCTGTATCGAGTCTCACGACACCGTCAACGTCGGGGTCCTCGACTGCGCGCTGCTGAACCCCTACGAGGGGATCCGTTTCGTCCGCGCGGCCAGACACCTGGTCCGCAACGTTACCGGCTACCCGATCTGGCGCGGCCTCTTCGTCGATCAGTGCTACGACATCGGCCACATCGAGAACATCCACTTCTGGCCCTTTGGAATCACTTACAAACCCGACGACCCCTACTGCAAGTGGATTAACCTCAACGGCACCGCCTTCGAGTTCGCCCGCACCGACTGGCACTATGTCGCCAATACTTTTTGCTTCGGCTACGGTGTCGGCTACAAATTCAGCGAGTATAAGCATGGGGGGACCAACGGGAACTTCCTCGGTCTGGGGGCCGACTCCTGCCGGCGCGCCGTCCTGGTCGAGCAGGCCCAGGATCCCGGGCTTTTGATCACCAACGGTGAGTTCGTCGGCCGCTGGACCAGCGACGACTCGACCTGTATCGAAATCGCCGAAAAATGCCGCGGCAAGGTCTCGCTGGTGAACTGCTCGTTCTGGGGGCCGATCGACATCTGCGTCCAAAAGAAGAACCCGGCCGGTCCTTTCACCGCCAGCGCCTGTCACTTCGTCCATTGGGACAACCGCCAAGTCGGTAATCCGGCGATCGACCTTTTGGCCGGCAGCGCCAGTATCGCCGACTGCACCTTTATGGACGCGGGGACCGACGTGCGTGTCGCGGACGAAGTGAAAACCATCCTTCTTTCGGGGAACCTTTCCGACGGAGGTTTTACGGTCGAGGGCATTTCCGAGGCCAACCGCGCGCGCGTCCAAAAGTGGGGGAACGAAGAGTTTCCCGCCGACGGGGCGATCGGCCAGTACCGTATCGAGATCGGTTCGCCCGAAGATAAAAAGTTCGTCATCGGCTGGTCCCACCGAGAAAAAGACGCGGAGGATTTCCCCTTCCGCTGGTCGAGCGACAGCTCCAAGCTGCGCGTGATGGTCAAGCCAAACAGCGCCTACGACATGACCTTCACCTGTGAAGTCCCGGCGGGGGCGCTCCAGAACGTCGAGGCGCCGGGTCTGTACCGCGATGGGGAATTGATCGCCCCGCTGACCCCCGGTTTCAACACGCTCCAAGCCCGTCTCGCCCCGACCTGCGGCGACACCATTGTTTTGGAGATTCGCTGCGCCGGCTGGGTTCCGAGTGAAAAAGATCCGCGCACCCTCGGCATCAAGGGGAGGGTTCTCGAGATGAAGGCGGTCGATCCCCAGGGGAACTGACACGCGTTTTACCCCCAAAAACTAAGGGAAAAACAAAAAAAAGCGGGACCTAAAAAATTGGGATTGACGCTGTCTTAAAAGTTTTCTATACTCACCACCTGTCCGGCGGTTCTTTGACGTCGGCGTTTTCGCCGACACTGCCCCCATCTTTGGTCAAGTGCTGAGTATTCTTTAGTCAATTCCGGCCGACTTGAGCAAGAGCAGTTTTTTCGAAAATCGCGCGAAAAGGGGAAATAACCGTTGGATCCACAGTTCGATGTCAAAGAGCAAATTCGCGACGCCGTCGACATTGTCGAACTGGTTTCCCGGTACGTTCCTTCCTTGCGAAGACAGGGTCGGCTCTACACCGGGCGCTGCCCCTGGCACGACGACTCGCGTCCCAGTCTGCAGGTGAACCCCGAGCGGCAAACCTTCAAATGCTGGGTCTGTGATATCGGGGGCGACATTTTCAGCTTTGTTGAAAAGATAGAAAATGTCGGCTTCCGAGAGGCGCTCGAAATCTTGGCCGATATCGCGGGAGTTTCTCTCCCCTCGGCCAAAGAATTCCGCAAAGATCAGCCCCTCATGGCGGCACAGTCCGCCGCGCAGGGCGACGCCGCGAACGCGCGCGGGTTCATTCCCGAGCCGATCGCCAAACCGGTCCTCTACCGGGCGATGGATTGGCTGTGCGGCGTTTACCACCGGTTCTTCCTTGAGGATGCCGAAGCCGAAGGGGCCCGCGAGTATATCCGTGGCCGGGGGATCAGCGACGAGATGATTCGCCGCTTCCGCATCGGTTACGCGCCGCTGAGACACTCGGCCTTGGTCGATATCGTCGGCGCCGACCGCAACCGGGTCGCGATTCTCGAGGCCGCCGGGGTTCTGGCCCGCCGCCCCGACAGCGTCCTTCCCGGTGAAGGCGCGCTGACCGCGAAACTCTCCCCCTATGAGGCGCAGCAGTACAGCGATCGGTTCCGCGGCCGGGTGCTGTTCCCGATTCGGGACACGCAGGATCGAACCGTCGCCTTCGGCGGCCGTCTCCTCCCCGAGACCCCGCTGAAGAGCCCCGCGAAATACGTCAACTCGCCCGAGACGCCGATCTTCACCAAGTCGAAGATGCTCTACGGGCTCGACATGGCCCGCAACAGCATCCGCAAAAAGAAGCGCGTTATCGTCACCGAGGGGTACACCGACTGCCTGATGGCCCACCAATTTGGTTTTGACGAGACAGTTGCTGTTCTCGGAACCGCCTTGGGCGAGTATCATATAAAGGTCCTCAATCGATTCGCCGATCGAATTTACTTAATCCTCGACGGCGACGAGGCGGGGCAGAAGCGCACGAACGAGGTATTAAACCTCTTTGTCGCCCAGGGGGCGGATATGTCCATCTTAACGCTCCCGAACAATCAGGATCCCTGCGAATTTCTCCTGGCCGAAGGGGCCGAGGCGTTTGAGCAAAAGATCCGGCACGAATCGGTCGACGCGCTCGACCACGCCTTTCGCTCGGCGACGCGCGGCATCGATCTGGAGAACGATTTAGTCGCCTCGGCCCGGGCGCTCGATCAGCTCATTGAGACGATCGCGCTGTTCCCCGGAACCAAGGTCCCCGGCGATCCGGCCCGAATCAGAATCGCGAAGATGATAGGACGGCTCGCCCTTCGGTTTCGTATTAAGGAAGACGAAATCCGCCGCCGTCTCAGCCAGCACCGTCAGCGTCACCTGTCCCGGCGGCGCGCCGAACCGCTTCACGAAGAAGCGCCCCAAGCGGCTCAGACCCTGCGCCAGAGGTTCATCTTGCCGATCTCCGACTTCCAAGACGAGAGCGACGAAGCCGTGATGGCGCGTTTCGGCAAGATCAGCGTCGACATTTGGCGCAGCCCCTCGCTGCTGCCGACAGCCCTGGAGAAAGAGTATCTCCAGTTTTGGCTGACCCGCCCCGATCAGTTTGGGCGTCTCAGCGCGGTGTTGGCTCCAAGCGAGTTTTACTCCCCCATAACGCGTCAGCTGACGCTTTTAGGAAATGACCTGCTGGAGCGGGGCATTTCCCCCGATTTTTCTCAGCTGCTTCTTCGTTACGAAGATCCCGGCATGAAGAATTATCTGGTTGATCTCGACGCTCAGGCGCGCGACAAGCGCCTGGCCGAGCAACTGACAGAATCTTCCGCCTGTGAGCAGCTGTTAAACGAAATTGTCCATGGTTTTGAGCGCCAGAAACTTGACGTTTCAACGCCGGGGACATTAAGCGATCTTCGTGAGAACAATCTCGCGCAAGATCAGAAAATGTCGAAACTGCTCGAGTTTCAAGAGAAGCTTCGGCAGCGACAGCAGCAGATCGGTAACAACGTCCTTATGGATGGGGACGAGCCGATACTGTAAAAAACGCCTTGACGGCCAAGTGAAAAACGGTCGCGCAGGGGTATCTGACGCGAAAGCGCGCGTGAGAATCGAACGTCCGTGTTCGTGTGAGTTTGAAGGAGTCAACCTCATACCAGCGCGGGCGGTCCAGAGCGTACTTTTCGCTGTTGGAAGCATACCCCCTATCGGTCCTTTTCACGGGTGTCGGGCCAAACCGCGTCACGGAGGACGCACTTAAAGGGGTAACTTGTGTTAAGAACGGAGAATTTCCAGCGCGTTTGTGATAATCTGATCAACTGTGGACGCCGTCAGGGCTATTTGACCGCCCGCGCGATCAGGGAAGCGTTTGAACCGATCCATGCCACTGCCGACGAACTGAGAAATTTTCTGCGCGCTGCCGAAGACAGCGGCATCGAGATTGACAACGACCTTGAGAACGACCCGGAAAACGACTGTGTCCCCTTCGAAGGCGCGTCGTTTGAGGGCGCGAAGTCTTGGGAGTTCGACGGCGCCGAGCCGGCGGCGATCAAGTTCCCCGGCATCGACTTCGACGAGGCACAACAGCGCTGGAACAACGATCCGGTTCATCTTTACATGGGCCAGATGTCCGATATTCCTCTTCTCACCCGCGAGGACGAGATGATCCTCTCCAAGCGGATCGAACGTGCCCGCCGCCGTTACCGCCGCGCCGTTTTGGCCGCGCCGTTCTCGATCGAGGCGGCCACGCTCAACATCGAGATGGTTCTCGATCAGCGGCTGGCTTTCGACCGAAACATGCACAAGTCGATCTCGGTGCGTCTGTCCAAAGAGCAAGTCCTCCGCCGGATTCCGACCCAGCTGGTGACGCTCCACAAGATGATCGATTCGATGAAGGCCGACTGGCGCCGGCTTTACTCGCTTCATTCCTCCGCCAGGCCGGCCGGCCGCTCCCTCTTCCCCGGCACCAAGGAGCTTTCCCGCGGCGCCGAAGCCAAGTGCCAATCGATCTTCCTCCGCTTAAGCGCCCGCCGCCGCCGCGCGGTAAAACTCATCGAGGAACTCGGTCTTCGCACCCGCCGAATCAACAAGCTGCGCGGCGAAATGACCTCGATGCTTTCCCGCATCGACGAAATCCGTACCTTGTTGCGTCACCGCGGCCTGGGCGCCGTGCGTCCGAAGCGCCGCGCCCAGCTGATCGAAGAGCTGGCGCAGCTTCGCCGGACGATCATCGAGACGCCAAAAATGCTCCGCGCCCGTTTGAAGATCATTCAAAAGCGGCTGGAAGAATACGATACCGCCAAATCGGCCCTGTCGCGCGCCAACCTTCGTCTGGTCGTCTCGATCGCCAAAAAGTACCGCAATCGCGGCCTGAGCTTCCTCGACCTCATTCAAGAGGGGAACACCGGCCTGATGCGCGCGGTCGACAAGTTCGAGTATCAGCGCGGCTATAAATTCTCGACCTACGCCACCTGGTGGATTCGTCAGGCGATCACCCGCGCCATCGCCGACCAGGGAAGAACGATCCGCGTTCCCGTTCATATGATCGACGCGTTGAGCCGTATCCGCGCCATCCAGCGCAGTTACTATCAGCGGACCGGTCACGAGGCGAAGATCGAGGAGATCGCCCGCCTGGCCAACGTCGAGGTTGAGGATGTGCGCCGCGTCGTCGAGATCGGTTCCTCGCCGATCAGTCTCGAGCACCCGGTCGGTGAGGGGGACGACGGCAGCTTCGGGGAGTTCGTCGCCGACAAGAGTTTCGACCGTCCCGAGAAGACCGCCAGCAACGAGATGCTCCGCAAAGAGATCGACAAGCTCCTCAAGACGCTCACGCCGCGCGAACGGGAGATTATCAAACTGCGCTATGGACTTTTGAACGGTTACATGTATACTCTGGAGGAGGTTGGAAATATCTTCCAGGTCACTCGCGAGCGTGTCCGCCAGATCGAGTCGAAGGCGGTCAAAAAGCTCCGTACCCCCGGCCGTTCCCGCAAACTCCTCGGTTTCCTCGACTTCGCCGCGGCCGGGGAGGCAAAGCGCGCCGCCTAAAAAGGGCGTCTTGCCCGCGGGCCGGGCCAACGCAGGAAAATTCGATGACACCCGATCTAACCGCTCGGCTTGGCCCGCTCACGCTGGCTAATCCTATTCTCACCGCCTCGGGCACCTTCGGTTACGGCCGAGAGATGGCGTCGTGGGGCGACCTTTCCCGTCTGGGGGGGATCGTCCCCAAGACCGTCACCCTCGCCCCTCGTCCCGGCAACGCGGCGCCGCGCACCTGCGAAACGACCGCCGGTCTTCTCAACGCCATCGGGCTCGATAACGACGGCCTCGACGAGTTTATCGCCGGAAAGCTCCCCTTCTTAGCCGCCGCCGGCGCGCCGGTGATCGTCAGTATCGCGGCCAAGACTCCCGAGGAGTGTGACCCGCTGGCCGAACGGCTCCACAGCGCCCCCGGGGTGGCTGCCCTGGAGCTGAACATCAGCTGCCCGAATGTCTCCGGCGGAGTCGACTTCGGGACCGATCCGCGGCTGTGCGAAAAAGTCGTCGGCCGTCTGCGGAAGAAGACCACCCTTCCCCTGGCCGTGAAGCTCTCGCCGAACGTCACCCGCATCGCCGATATCGCGCTGGCCGCCGAAGCGGCCGGCGCCGATATCATCACCGCCGTCAACACCCTCTACGGGCTGGCGGTCGATTGGAGACGGGGCATCTCCCGCGTGGCCAACGGCTACGCGGGGTTCAGCGGCCCGGCGATCAAACCGGTGGCGCTGCGCTGCGTCAGTCAAATTTTCCGCGCGGTGAAGATCCCGATCATCGGCGTGGGGGGGATCGCCTCGATCGACGACGTCATGGAATTCATCGTCGCCGGCGCCAGCGCCGTGCAGATCGGCACCGCCAGTTTCTTCCGTCCGCGGCTGGTCTTCGAGCTGGTCGACCGGCTCCCCGATTTCCTGGCCAAAGAGAACATCGCCTCGCTGACCGAACTGGTCGGCACCCTCAAACTGTAGCGGCAAGCTAACAGCGTTCACGCCGAACCGTGCTTTTTACGAGCGTTCTTCGCCCCCTTTTTAGAGACGGAAGGGGCTGCCGGCAAGACGATCGGTTCGCTCTTTTCTTCCGCGCCGAGCTGCGGCAGCGCGGGGAACGACAGGGAAAACTGCGTTCCCCTCCCCAGCTCGCTCTGAACGGCGATTCTTCCTCCGTGTCCCTCCACGATCCGGCGCACAATGGGCAGCCCCAGCCCCGTCCCGCCGAGTTTTGTCGAGTAGAACGGCTCGAACATCTTGCGGATCGTCTCCTCCTCCATACCGACCCCGGTATCGATCAGGTCGATCACCACGTCGCCGGCGTGCTGGCGGGTTCTCACCACGATTTGCCCCCCCTCGGGCATCGCCTGCGCGGCGTTGAGAAGAAGATTGAGAATCATCCGGTGAAACGACCGTTTATCGAGACGGATCGTCGGAACATCGGGGGCGTAGTACTCGATGATCTCGGCCCCCAGGGCCGAGGTCTGCGGCCGGATAAACTCCACCGCTTCGTGAAGTTCACGATTGACATTGGCCGTGAACAGTTCCAGGTGGTGCGCCCGGGTGTAATTCAAAAACTCGTTGAGCAGCTCTTCCAGGCGGAGCGTCTCACGTCGAACGGTCTCGATCCGCTTTATCGAACGGTTCTTCTGCGCCGAGTCGGGAAGTTCCTCGATCTCTTCCCCGAGCAGTTCCATATTCAGCCGAATGGTCGAAAGGGGGTTCTTCACCTCGTGCGCCAGCCCTCCGGCCAGCTGCGCGATTTCGGTGTACTGCGCCTGCAGACGCTCGGTCATCTCTTCCGAGGAAAACGGTTTCGGCTTATCCATCTGGCGGTTCCCCCAAGGCAAGTGTACGTCGACACGACCATTTTTGAAAAAAAGGAGGGGCCTGGACAGCCCCTCCCGCAAGCTTAAACACGCTTTTAAGCCGGCGCTTTTCGGCCGTCGGTCTTGCCCCGGCCGAGAAACACCTCTTATCACCGACCTGCGTCGGCTTACCACTGACCGCCGTCGGCGTCCCCTTCGGCGGCCTTGCGCTCCAGCAGCACCGCCTTGTGACTGAGCTTGACGCGGTTTTGCTCGTCGATCGAGATGACTTTGACCTCCAGCTCGTCGCCGACCTTGCAGAACGAGCGGATGTCGTCGACAAACGCGTCGGACAGTTCGCTGATATGGCACAGCCCGTCACGGCCGGGGAGAATCTCGACGAAGACGCCGAAGTTCTGGATACTGGCGACCCGCCCGCGATAAATCTTGCCGACTTCGACCGAAGCGGTCAGCTTATTGACCTCCTCCAGGGCGGCGGTGGCGCTGGCCTCATCGGCCGAGACAATCACGACCGTCCCGTCATCCTCGACGTCGACCTTGGCGCCGGTAGATTCCTGAATGGCGCGGATCGTCTTGCCGCCGGGCCCGATGAGCAGACCGATCTTGCTCGGATCGATCTGGGTACGGAACAGACGCGGCGCGTAGGGCGAGATATTCTCGGCCGGACGATTGATCACCGTCATCATCTTGCGCAGGATACCGACGCGGGCGGTATGCGCCTGGACGAATGTCCTCTGGATAATCGGCCAGCCGATCCCATGGATCTTCAGGTCGAGCTGGATACCGGTCACCCCTCTCTGAGTTCCGGCGATCTTGAAATCCATATCGCCGAAGTGGTCTTCGTCACCCATAATATCGGTCAGCGTGATCCAGTCGTCGTCCGACTCTTTCACCAGACCGATCGAAATACCCGCGACCGGGCTCTTCAGCGGAACACCCGCGGCCAGCAGGGCCAGGGTCGTTCCGCAGACCGTCGCCATCGAACTGGAGCCGTTCGACTCGGTGATATCCGAAATGGCGCGGATCGTGTGATAGAAATCATCGGCATCGGGGAGAACCGACTTGATCGAACGCTCGGCCAGCATCCCGTGGCCGTACTCGCGCCGGCCGACGCCGCGGTTCGGCTTGCACTCACCGACCGAGTAGGACGGGAAGTTGTAGTCGAGCATAAAGCGCTTTTTGTACTCGTCGAACAGACCGTCGACTTTCTGCATATCTTCCGGACCGCCGAGGGTAATCGTCACCAGGGCCTGGGTTTCACCGCGCTGGAACAGCGCCGAACCGTGAACACACGGCGGAAGAACGTTAATGCTGCAGTCGATCGGACGAACCTCATCGACCGCGCGGCCGTCGAGACGCTCGCCGGCTAAGATAATATCGCGCACGACGCGGCGCTCGAACGAGTGGAAGGCGACATCGAACAGCTCAGAGGTGAACAGCGGGGTCTTCCCCTCGGCGCGCATCGCCTCGGCCTCTTCCTCGGGGATGACCAGCGCTTCGGCGGCCTCGGCGCGCACGGCGCAGCACGCCTCGGCGCGGGCGGCCTTCCCTTCGGTCCGCTTGGCGGCGCGGAAGGCGTCGTAATAGTCCTTCATCAGCGCCTCGTAAAGTTTGTCGGCCGGAGGCGCCTGGTAGGTCATTTTTTCGGGAGCGACCATATCGATAAGCTCCTGCTGCAGAGAACAGAGCTCTTTGATATAGCCGTGTGCCTCGACAAGTGCCTCGTAGACGATTTTCTCGCCGAGTTCGCGGGCGAAACCCTCGATCATCAGGATCGAATCCATATTACCGGAGACAACCAGATCAAGCTCGCTGTTTTCGAGCTGCTCGAAGGTCGGGAACGGAATGATCTGGCCGTCGACCAGCCCCAGACGAACCGCGGCCAGGGGACCGGCGAACGGAAGCGGAGAGATCTCGACCGCGGTGGCGCAGCCGTTCATCGCGACGATATCCGGATCGATGGTCTTGTCGCACGACATCGTCAGCGCCTGAACCTGAACCTCGTTCGTGAACCCTTCGGGGAAGAGGGGGCGCATCGGGCGATCGATCAGACGGGAGGTGAGAACCTCTTTGAGACTGGGACGGCCCTCACGCTTATTGAACCCGCCGGGGAACTTCCCCGCGGCGGCCATCCGCTCACGGTAATCGCACGACAGCGGGAAGAAATCCTGTCCCGGCTTGGCCGGAGCGGTCGTTACCGCGCAAAGAACCACGGTGTTGTCACATCCCATCAGCACCGCGCCGTGCGCCTGCTTGGCGATCTGACCGGTTTCGATCCAGAACAGCTTCCCGCCGATATTACGTTCAACTCTTTTTTTCAATTTTCTTTCCTTTACAACCAACCGGCAATTTCAAAAAAACATCATTCCCACAGACTTTTCGACGGGGCGAACCAACACCATGGAACCGGCCGCGCGGGACCGCGCTCACGAGACGAGAAGAGCTTTGGACAAGCGAACCAAGCGTCCTGGGCCTGCCTTGCCCCTTTATGTTCCTGGAAAAACTCTTCCCCCCGCCAACCGACACAGCCGGCCGTTAAAAGAACCGGCCGACTTCTTTCGGCGGGAAAACACTCCTTTCCCGCCGAACAAACAACCTCTTTGGGCTCACGGCCCAATAATCACGCGCCGCAGGCTTTTTTACTTGCGGATACCGAGACTCTTAATAACCTCGACGTACTTCTGGGGATTGATCGCCTTGAGGTAGTCGAGCAGACTGCGGCGGTGACCAACCATTTGGAGAAGGCCGCGGCGGGTCGAGAAGTCTTTCTTGTTCTTCTTCATGTGCTCGGTCAGAGCGTTGATTTTCTTCGTCAGAAGGGCGATCTGGACCTCCGGGCTTCCGGTGTCTTTCTCGTCACGGCGATACTGAGCGATGATCTGCTGCTTCTCTTCCTTTTTCATAATAGTCATAGCGGTACGCTTTCTAACATTCGACCACGGTCCGCCCCGAGGCGTCCGGATCGCAAGATGTGTATGGAAGGTCGATAACGACTCCTTAGGTGAAAAACCGATTGGGCGGGCAAGAGAATACCTCCCCGCCGCCCAAAACAATATAGGTTCATTGATTTTACCTTAAAAGCCCCCCCAAGCAAGGGGGAGCCCCCCTATGAAATGCCTCGCGGCTCCCCCATATATTTGGGGGGCGAAAAATAGAAACAATGACTTATGCGGAAAACGATGACTTTCATTGAAACGACGGCTTAATTGACGACGTTCTGCGGCCGGCCGGCGCAGTAACTCCTCAGGTTGGCCGCCGTCACCTCCATGAGCCGCTCCCGGGCCTGGAGGGTCGCCCAGGCGTTGTGCGGCGTGATAAAACAGTTCGGGAGGGCCAAAAGCGGGTTATCCGCTTTCGGGGGCTCCTGGCAGAGCACATCGAGCCCGGCCCCGGCGATCTGACCGGATGCCAGGGCGCGGGCCAGGGCCGTTTCGTCGATCAGCGGCCCCCGCGCGGTATTGATCAGGAAGGCGGTCGGCTTCATCAGCCCCAGGCGGCGGGCGTCGACCATCGCGCGGCTGGCGGGATTGAGCGGACAGTGAAGCGAAACGACATCGGAGGCGGCAAACAGGTCATCCAGTTCGACCGCTTCTGTCCCGTCGTACCTTTCCCCCACCCTCAGATGGGGGCCGAAGGCAATCGTCTTCATCGACAGGGCGCCGGCGGCGGCCGCCACGCGCCGGCCGATCTGCCCGAATCCGACGATCCCCAGGGTCTTGCCGGCCATTTCGGCCAGCGGCGAAAGAGAAAACGTGAAATCGGCGCACGAGCTCCATTTTCCATGGCGAACCGCGTCGGTGTGGACAGCCAGAGCCGAGGCGAGGTTCAGCAGATGGGCCATCGTCATCTGGACGACCGACTCGGTGCTGTAGGCCGGCACGTTCGAAACGTCGATCCCCAGGCGGCGCGCCGCGGCGGTATCGACGACATTCCAGCCGGTCGCCAAAACCGAGATATAGCGCAGCGCCGGCAGCGCCTCCAGGGCCGCCGCGTCGAGGACGGTCTTATTCGTCAGCAGGATTTCGGCCCCTTCGGCGCGGGAAACCAGTTCCTCTTTCGGCGTTCGATCCCAGACGGTTAGCGAGCCGAGCTGCTCGACCGCCTTCCACGAAAGATCGCCGGGATTGGCCGCGAATCCGTCCAGAACAACGATTTTTCTCATCGGTAAAAACCTCCCCCCCCTTTCCCGGGGGATACAAGAAGATATATCATTTATGTTTCAGGGTCGGTCAGGTCCGGGTTCCTTCCCGCGACGGGTTTATTTTCCCCCCGACCGGCCGTTCGCGCAAGATACGGGTAGGTTTTAGCTTAACAAAAGCGACGTTTCCAACAACTCAATTCGGAGCAGCTTCCCATGAGTACCGAGCACTCTCCCTACTTTAATCCCGCCGAGACCATCTCTCGGGACGAACTGCTGACCCTCCAGAACGAACGGCTCAAAAAGATCGTCCGTTACGCCGCGGCCAACAACGGTGTCTATCGTGATCTATTCGCCAAGGCAGGCGTCGATGTCAACGATTTTAACGGCATCGACGACATTCAAAAGCTCCCGATCATCTCTAAAGAGACCTTCCGCGAGAACTACCCGATCGGCCTGTGCTGCCGTCCCCAAAGCGATCTGCGCGAGATGCATATGTCCAGCGGTTCCACCGGAACCCCGGTGGTAATGCCCTACACGCAGGGCGACCTGCTCCAGTGGGCCGACTGTATGGCCCGCTGCTACCGCATGGCCGGGGCGTATCCGAGCGACCCGGTTCAGATCACCCCCTCGTTCGGCCTGTTCAACGGCGGCTTCGGCATGTACCACGGCGCCCGCCTGGCCGAGCTGTTCGTGATCCCGACCGGTTCCGGCAATACCGAGCGGCAGATCCGTCTGGCCCGCGACTTCGGGACCAAGTTCCTCACGGCGGTTGTCTCGTACTCGATCCGGATCATCGAGGTGATGGAGCGGCTCAATATCAAGCTCCCCTCTCTTCGCGCCGGTATCTTCGGCGCCGAGTCGCTCACCGACAACATGGCGAAGACCGTCGGGGAAGCGATGGGGATCGAGGTCTTCAACATCTACGGAATGACCGAAACCGGCGGGGTCGGCACCCTCGGCTGCGACTGCGCCGATCACTCGGGAATCCACGTCTGGGAAGATCAATACTACCTGGAGGTCGTCGACCCGATCACCAAGCAGCCGCTCCCCGACGGAACGGTCGGGGAGCTGGTCGTCACCAGCTTAACCCGCGAGGCGCTTCCGGTGATCCGCTTTAAGACCGGTGACCTGACGAGAATCCTGACCCGCGAAAGATGCGCCTGCGGCCGAACCCACCTGAAGATCGATTCGATCTCGGGCCGAACCGACGACATGCTGATCATCAAGGGGGTGAATTTCTTCCCGGCTCAGGTCGAGCAGGCCCTCTTAGAGATCCCCGGCGTCCACCCTCACTATCAGATCATCATCGAGGATCGTCACGGGGTCAAAGATATCCGCGTCAACGTCGAGGCCGACGAGAACGTCACCGGTTTTATGGTCGAGAAGCACCTCAAAGAGCGGCTCGGGTTCTCGCCGAAGGGGGACATCTTCGCCCCCGGTGCCCTCCCCCGCCAGGAGGGGAAGGCGGTGCGCGTCATCCACAAGACGATCGACGAGTAAGGCGGCAAGCCCCCCAAATACCCTCAGATAACCGGATAAACCGGCAAACAGCGAACCAAACAAGAGGAAACGCGATGAACCGACTCTCCACCGGCGTGGCAGGTCTTGACGAAAAGATCGGCGGGGGGCTCATCCCCGGGACGATGACCGTCTTAACGGGTGCCTCCGGCATCGGAAAGACGCAGTTCGGCCTTCAGTTTCTCAACGCCGGTTTATCCCAGGAGGGAAAGCGGGGGGTGATTTTCGACATGACCGCCCGGGGCGACTCGCAAAATCACGCCGACTACGCCGAGCGGATGTTCGATTGGAAACTCCTCGAGGAAGACCCCGAGCGGCGTTTCTATCCCGACGAGTTCTTCTCCCCCGGCTATACCGTCGGCGATTACTTCGGCGCGCTGCGCGGCCGGGGCAAGCGCGTGACCCGCCGCGATATGGACCCCGATCAGTGGCACGACTGGCAGGGGCTGCTGTCGCGCCGGCTCGACGCGGCCATCGCCTTTTTATACGCGCAGTTCACCCGCGGCGCGCGCCGGGTGGTGATCGACGGCATCGAGCCGGTCGCCCACCAGGGGGACTCGATTCAATTCGAGCTGCTGGAGTACGTCTATCAGCAGATTATTCTCAAAGACCCCGAGTGGGTGGCCCGCGACCTCTTCCGCCAGGCGTATCTGGCCAACGAGGCGAAGATCCGCGCCTCGATCTATCCGGCCAAAAGCGCCTCGGCGCTGGTTCTTTACACCTCGCCGGAGACTCAGCTCGAGGCGATGATCGACAAGCCCCTCGACGAGGGGGACCTTTTGGCCTCGGCCAACACGATCATCCACATGGGGAAGATCCGCGACGGGGGCCGCTTCCGCCGGGCCCTGTACGTCGCCAAGCACCGCGGAAGCGTCTGCCCCGACGAGATCTTCTTCTACGAAATCGACGACCGCGGACTACGCCTGGTCGAGGGGTGATTTAACCGGCGGCTTTTTCCGCCGGCGCCTCATGGCGGTCCAGACCCCCAAGAGAATCACCAGCCCTGTCAGCGCGAAGGCCATAAAAACGCGCTGTTTCCGGTCGTCGGGGTGCCCCGCCGCGGCGTAGAGCTTTTGGTTCTTCGGGAACGGTTCGGTCCACACCTCGGAAACCTCTTCCCCGTTCCAATAGCCGGTGCACAGATGCGTGCGGTAATCGGCGAAGGTCACGTTCAGCACCAGCCCCATCGACTTCGGCGAAAAATGATCGTCGGAGAACCGCTTTTTACTGAACTTCTTCAGGCGGATCGTGTGGTCAAAGATCACCTTCCCCTTTTGTTTGCGCAGCACCTTCGTCTCCGCGGGGATCAGTTTGGAGATTTTCTCATCATACCGATTGACAATCTCCATCTCGAGATTGGGGGTATCGCCGCCGGCGGTCGTCACAAAGGTCCGTTTCAGCACATGGAACGACGGTTCGGCGATGGTGAACTCGGTCCGAATCGGTCCCCCGAAGGGGAGGGAATCTTTGCTGAAAACGACGTTGTACGTCTTTTCCGCGTCTTTCCCCTGCGGCGCTGGGCTCTCTTCCTCATCCTCAACCGAGTACTGGCCCGTATCGTGGAGGAAAAGGGCATTATGAATGCTCGACCCCACCTTCGGAAGATCGATCAGTCCGATCAGGCGCGGGTCGTAGAACGGGGCGTAATGCGCCCCTTCGGCCATCGGGATATCCATCAGGCGAACGCTGTCCTGCCCCTCGATGTAGAGCGACACTTCCCCGTCACGCAGCAGGCAGGACATCTTCTGTTCACACTGCGGCCACTGCAACAGAAAGAGAATCTTCCCGTGATCATAGTCGGCCGATACCTCACAGTGGCGCATAGGCATCGGCTGAGCGGTATCGTCAATCTCAAACTCGGCGTGAAACGACTCGACCTTCCCGAGCTTTTGCTCCACCCCGAGCAAAAGCGCCTTGGCTTTTTCCTCGTCCCCTTTTGTCCGAGCGGCGGGCAAAAGAACCGCGGCGATGATTAAAAAGAACCACGCGGCCGACGGCCGGCGGCTTTGATAGTCCGTTTTCATTGAAACTTTGTCCATCGGTATTCCTCACTGGCACGGAATCGCGTCTATTTGAATAATCTTGATGCCACGAGTGTAACCGGTCCAAATCCCGGAATCCTTACACTCTCCGCTGGTAATGTCGGGAACGCACCGGATCATTTTCAAGCAGTCGAGGTACTCTTCCTTCGAATGGCCGGCGTCCGATTCGACCCTCTCGGTCGGGAACTCCTCCACTTCGTAGACGGCCGAGGCCCCCTCCCCCATGCAGTCGCCGGCGGCCGCCTGAATCTGGAAGCAGGAGGTTCCGACTTTGCTGTCGTCCTTACAGCACGGACGCAGCTCGCGGCTGGGAACGTCACAGTCCCCGCTGCCCGAGACCAATCCGGCGCAGATCCAGCCGAACAGCGGCAGGACCGTCACCACCACAAGCAAAACCGGACGGAACTTCCTTTTATCAAGCGTCATAAAAATATCCTCCGTTATTGGAAAATGATGATTTCTCGATTCTTTCTTCGCAG
>CADBTE010000246.1 GCA_902797455.1 uncultured Planctomycetota bacterium
AAACGACCAGCTCCCGTGCGGCCAATCCCCGACCGGGCAATGGGGCGCGAAGTCGGCCGTCCAAGCGTGGACAAACTCCGGATCGATGTCGTCCATCACCGCGGTGAAACCGTCGCGCGCCGCCTCGGACCAATCGCGAAGCCACCCTTCGGGCTTCACCTGACCGGCCGGCAGCGGGAGCAAGACCCGCTGCCCCGCGGTCTTGTACGGGCAGTCGGCATCGCCGGAGATCGGCGGGTTTTGCGCCAAGGCGACTGCCGTGACGGTGAACAGAAGGGCCAGCGTAAGAAACAATCTCTTCATGGCGTGTAACTCCAAGGGTTAGATTTGTGGTAATTGTTATTTGTATTGTGTTGGTAATTTATCGATATTGTTCTCTTATTGCTCTTGAGTACCGCCGGAATCGGCCACGGGGAACATACTCACCCGCAGCTTGGCGCAGCCGTAGGGGATCAGCGTGATCGGTTCTTGTCTTTCGACGCTGATCTGCTCGGCCGACGGAAGAGCCGGGAACGCCTCGTCGTGCTCCCAGCTGCCGCGCAGGGCCTCGACGGTGATCTTCACCGGAGAGTCGGCCTGCCACCGCCACGGGCGGGGAACGCTTTGGCGCTGAACCTTGGCGTGATCCAAGACATGCTTCGGATCGAGGGCGTACTTCCAGAACGCGTTTTCCCGCGGGGTATTCTCGTCCGCCTCGGGAATCGGATAGACGAACAGCAGCGGACCGCAGGAGATGTCGGCGTAAGGAACGGCTCTCATCTGAGAGTCGGCGAACATCCCAAGCGGCGCTCCCTTGCCGTGGGCGCCGCCGGTCGGTGTCGCTAAAGCGCCGGCGTTTCGGTCGATCCCCTCTTCCAGACAGACCGTCATCGGGAAGGTTAGCTTGACGGTGTCGCCGTCGCTCCAGGCGCGGTCCAAAAGAACAAAGCCGTACTCGTCCGCCGCGGCGTCGAGCGCCTGAGCGTTTAATTCAATCGCCGGCTGTTCACACCACTGGGGGACGCGCAGACGAAGCGGGAACGACTTCTCGGCGTGAACCGTCATCGTGATCGTCTCCTCAAACGGATAGTCGGTCACCGTCTCGATGCTCACCTTCTCGCCGCCCAGCTCGGTATCCAATTTATTGGGCGCGTAAAGGACCGCCGTTAAGCCCCCCTCGGCGGATTTCATCCAGAGGTGCTGCGTAAACAGCGGCACAATACGATTGACCCCGGCGGTGCAGCAAAGGGGATAGTGGGTCCGCTGGAAGGTACAGTTCGTCGGGTTCCCCCAAGAGTAGATGAACGATTTTGGTGAAAGTCGGTTCGGCTGCTGGAAATAGACATGCCGCGTGAAGTCGCGCGTCACCATCCCCGCGCCGGCGTTGAAGAAGAGCCGTTCGATCTTATCGGCATCACGGCCTGCGCCGACCAGCGAGAAAAGCTGAATCCGCCGCCAAAGTTCCGCGGCCAGCGTACAGGTCTCGGTGCAGCGGTACGCCCCCGTCGGACCGCACAGTTCATCCTCGACCAACGCGCCGTACGGCTGCAGCGCCGCGCGGTCAAGGTAATCTCTCCACGCCAGAGAGTTTTCGAGAAACTCACCCCTGCCGGTCCACAAGGTTCCTGCCGCGAAACTGGTGATCCACTCGTTGACTCGGACCCCATGGAAACAGGAAACGAATCGGAAAGGATCGCTCATGGTGAACGATTCCCCATCGAGGAATTCCCGCGGAGGGGGAGCGTGGAAAAGGCCTTCGGCGTCGTGCCAGTCGGCGCCGTTGGCTCGATTGAAGTAATCATTCAGCGACTTGGCGACATTCTCGTCTCCGCTGCGGGTGTACTCGTCGCAGGCGGTCAGCACGTTGCTCGCCGCGCAGCCAAGCCCCGAGAGGGTGAGACACTGGATGTCATCGGAATTGTCGGCGCAGCGCATCGCGTAAAGGGCCCGTTCATCCCCCGTGGCGTCGTAGTAAGCCATCATCGCCCGACCGAACAGGCCGCTGGCCCAAAGCCCCCAGCCGCTGCCGAATTTGATCTCTTCCATCGCCGCCGGCTCGTTCTTTTTGAGCCAATAGAAATAGCCGATGCCGTCGGGGGCGGCGTTTTCCAATACCGGCGCCAGACGCTTCTTCGCCAGCTCGATGAGATGAGGATCCTCTAGCTGGTAAGCCAATCGAACCAGCCCGTCAAACCAATACCCGCCCCCCTCAAACGACCAGCTCCCGTGCGGCCAGTCCCCGACCGGGCAATGGGGCGCGAAATCGGCCGTCCAAGCGTGAGCGAACTCGGGATGAACATCATCCATCACTGCGGTGTAGCCGTCGCGCGCCGCCTCGGACCAATCGCGAAGCCAACCCTCGGGCTTCACCTGACCGGCCGGCAGCGGGAGCAGGACACGCTGCCGGGCGGTCTTGTACGGGCAGTCGGCGTCGCCGGAAATCGGGGGTTGATGCGCCGCGCCGATTTCTGTGACAGTGAACAGGACGGCCAGCGCGAGAAACAGTTTCTTCATGGCGTCGATTCCCAAGGAATGGCTGAAGGGGAAATATTCTTTTGTGACTTTTGGTATTATCTATAATATTATCGCTCCTGCGCGCCGCCGGAATCGGTCACGGGGAACATGCTCACCCGCAGCTTGGCGCAGCCGTAAGGGATCAGCGTGATCGGTTCGGGTTTTTCAACACTAATTTTTTCCGGTGACGGAAGAGCCGGGAACGACTCATCATGTTCCCAGCTGCTCCGCAGGGCGTCGACGGTAATCTTCACCGGAGAGTCGACCTGCCACCGCCACGGACGGGGGACACTTTGGCGCTGGACTTTAACATGATCCAGGACATGCTTCGGATCGAGCGCGTACTGCCAAAACGCGTTCTCCTGCGGGGTATTCTCATCCACCTCGGGAATCGGATAGGCAAAAAGCAGCGGACCGCAGGAGATGTCGGCATAAGGAACGGAGGGCATCTGCGAATCGGCGAACAAACCAAGGGGCACCGCCTTGCCGTAATCCGGACCGATCGGCGGTGGGAACTGCGAGGCGTTTCGATCGATTCCCTCCTCCAGAGAAACCGTCATCGGGAAGGTCAGCTTAATGGTGTCGCCATCGTTCCAGGCACGGTCCAAAAGAACAAACCCCTTTTCGTCCGCCGCGCATTCGACCACCTGATCGTTCAGTTCCATCCGCGGCTGATCGCACCAAACAGGAATACGCAAACGAAGCGGGAACGACGTGTCGGCATGGACGGTCATCGTGATCGTCTCCCCGAACGGATAATCGGTCACCGTCTCGATGCTCACCTTCTCGCCGCCGAGTTTGGTATCCAGCCTATTGGGCGCGTAAAGAACCGCGGTCAGCCCTCCTTCCGCGGATTTCATCCAGAGATGCTGCGTGAACAGCGGCACGATACGGTTGACTCCCGCGGTACAGCAAAGGGGATAATGGGTCCGCTGGAAAGTGCAGTTCGTCGGGGTTCCCGCGCAGTAGATACACGAGTCGGTGGAAATTCGATTCGGCTGCTGAAAATAGACGTGCCGCGTAAAATCGCGCGTCACCGTCCCCGCGCCGGCATTGAAGAAGAGCCGCTCAATCTTATCGGCACCGCTGCCGCCGCCTGTCAGCGAGAAGAACTGAATTCGCCGCCAAAGCTCCGCGGCCACCGTACAGGTCTCGGTACAGCGATAAGCCCCCCTCGGGCCGCAGGGCTCGTCCTCGACCAACGCGCCGTACGGCTGAAGCGCCACGCGATCGAGGTAATCTCCCCAGGCCAGGGCATTGGCCAGAAACTCGTTCTTGCCGGTCCATAGAGTCCCGGCAGCGAATCCGGTGATCGACTCATTGACGTTGATACCATGGAAACGAGGAACAAACTGATAAGCATTAACATAGGGGAGTACCTCGCCCTGCAGGAGCTCCTGAGGGGGCGCGGCGTGGAAAAGACCTTCGACGTCGTACCACTCGGCACCGTTGGCGCGATTGAAGTAATCATCCAGTGTCTTGGCAACGCCGGGATCGCCGCTGCGGGTGTACTCGTCGCAGGCGCTGAAAACATTGCTTGCCGCTCCGCCGAGCCCCGAAACGGTCACACACTTGATATCGTCGGAATTATCGGCGCAGCGCATCGCGCAAAGCGCCCGCTCATCTCCTGAGGCATCGTAGTAGGCCAGCATCGCCCGGCCGAACAGACCACTGGCCCAAAGTCCCCAGCCGCCGCCGAATTTGATCTCTTCCATCGCCGCC
>CADBTE010000247.1 GCA_902797455.1 uncultured Planctomycetota bacterium
GAGCTGGTAGGCCAGACGAACCAGTCCGTCGAACCAATACCCGCCCCCCTCAAACGACCAGCTCCCGTGCGGCCAGTCACCGACCGGGCAATGGGGCGCGAAGTCGGCCGTCCAGGCATGCGCGAACTCGGGATGAACCTCGTCCATCACCGCGGTGTACCCGTCACGCGCCGCCTCGGACCAATCGCGAAGCCATCCTTCGGGTTTTACTTGGCCGGCCGGCAGCGGGAGCAGGACCCGCTGCCCCGCGGTCTTGTACGGACAGTCGGCGTCGCCGGAAATCGGAGGGCTTTGCGCCGCGCCGATTCCCGTGACAGTGAACAGAACGGCCAGCGTAAGAAGAATCTTTCTCACTACAGGTGACTCCCAAGGGATGATTTAAGGGCGAAAATATTTCCGTGTTTTTTAGTATGACATTCCTATTACTCTTGCGTCCCGCCAAGTTCGGCCACGGGGAACATACTGACCCGCAGCTTGGCGCAGCCGTAAGGGATCAGCGTGATCGGTTCGGGTTTTTCGACACTGATCTGCTCGGCCGACGGAAGGGCCGGGAATGCCTCGTCGTGCTCCCAGCGGCCGCGCAGGGCGTCGATGGTGATCTTCACCGGCGAATCGACCTGCCACCGCCACGGGCGCGCGACACTTTGGCGCTGAACCTCGACGTGATCCAAGGCATGCTTCGGATCGAGCGCGTACTGCCAAAACGCGTTCTCCTGCGGGGTATTCTCGTCCGCCTCGGGGATCGGATAAGCGAACAGCAGCGGACCGTACGAGATGTCGGCGTAAGGAACCGAACGCATCTGAGAGTCGGCAAACATCCCGAGCGGCGCTCCTTTGCCGTAGGCGCTGCCTGTCGGAGTCGAAAGCTCGCCGGCGTTACGGTCGATCCCCTCCTCCAGGGAAACCGTCATCGGGAAGGTCAGTTTAATGGTATCACCGTCGCTCCAGGGGCGGTCCAGAAGGACAAAACCACTGTCGTCCGCCGCGACATCGACCGCCTGGCCGTTGAGCTGAATCGCCGGTTGTTCACACCACTGGGGGATGCGCAGCCGAAGCGGGAACGAGGAGTCGGCGTGAACCGTCATCGTGATCGTCTCCTCAAACGGATAGTCGGTCGCCGTCTCGATGCTCACCTTCTCGCCCCCCAGCTCGGTATCCAGCTTGCTGGGCGCGTAAAGAACCGCCGTTAAGCCCCCTTCGGTGGATTTCATCCAGAGATGCTGCGTAAACAGCGGCACAACACGATTGACCCCGGCGGTACAGCAAAGGGGATAATGGTTCCGCTGGAAGGTGCAGTTCGTCGGGTTCCCCCAGGAGTAGATGAACGATTTGGGGGTAATGCGGTTCGGCTGCTGGAAATAGACGTGCTCGGTGAAGTCGCGCGTCACCATCCCCGCGCCGGCGTTGAAGAAGAGCCGTTCGATCTTATCGGCGCCGCGGCCGTCGCCGACCTGCGTGAAGAACTGAATCCGCCGCCAAAGCTCCGCGGCTAAGGCACAAGTCTCTGTACAGCGGTACGCCCCCTTCGGGCCGCAGAGTTCATCTTCGACCATCGCGCCGTACGGCTGCAGCGCCACGCGGTCGATATAATCTCCCCACGCCAGGACGTTTTCGAGAAATTCCCTCTTGCCGGTCCAAAGGGTTCCGGCCGCGAAACCGGTGATCGACTCGTTGAGGACGACACCGTGATAACGATTGACGTATTGGAAAGGATCTTCACAGGTGAACGCCTCCCCTTCCAGAAGCTCCCGCGGGGGAGCAACATGGAAAAGACCATCGATATCGTACCACCGGGCGCCGTTGGCTTGATTGAAGTAATCATTCAGCGTCTTGGCGACATTTTCGTCTCCGCTGCGGGTGTACTCATCGCAGGCGGTCAGCACATTGCTCGCCGGGCCGGCGAGGCCCGATATGGTCACACACTGGATATCGTCGGAATTATCGGCGCAGCGCATCGCGTAAAGCGCCCGCTCATCTCCTGAGGCGTCGTAGTAGGCCAGCATCGCCCGGCCGAACAGACCACTGGCCCAAAGTCCCCAGCCGCCGCCGAATTTGATCTCTTCCATCGCCGCC
>CADBTE010000248.1 GCA_902797455.1 uncultured Planctomycetota bacterium
AAAGACGAACTGCTGCGGTGCGGTGAACTCTGTGAACCGACACGGCGCATGGTCTGTGACAAACTCCTCAAGATTCCCCTTTGGATCGGCAGGGCCGATCTGCGCAAACGCATCGACGGCGAGCTTCCCTTCTTCACCGACCAAATCGCCCGCTGTCAGAATCTTCCTCTCGACCAGGCCGAAGCCAAGGCGCGCCGCACGGTTGATTCGCTTTTCAAAGGGTGGCGGGATCCGGTGTTCAGCTGCTGGGAAGACGGCGCCGTCGTCCAGCGCGCGGGGATTCCCCTGCGCGCGATGGTCGCCTACCTCTACGCCGAGACCGCGAAGAACTTCTATCTGATCCACCACACCGACCAGTGGACACGGTGGGTTGCCGCTTCCCAGCGGGGAGACACCTGTTTCCAGATCGATCCCGATACCCTCCCGGAGGCCGCGGATCTGATGGTTCTCCAGCCCTTCGAACAACAGACCGGCGGATGTGAGCGGGTTGATCTTTGGCTCGAAAAGCTCGGCGCCCGTCCGTTCGACTTCAACGCGGGAATAGACGATCAATCGTTAAAGAGCCGGCCCGCGCCGCTGCTTCGCGCCCTTCCCGGGGGAAATTTCTTCCGCGGTCTGGCGGTGGTTGATCTGGCCGAGGCGTTTTTGCGCCGAGCCTTTGGCACAGCGGTCGCCGTGCGCGTCAACGCCGCCGGTCAGGGGGACTTCTTCCAGGTTCATATCGATACCGACCGGGTTCGTGTCGAAGACGTGGAGCATTTCCTCCAGAAGGCGTACTACGACCGATTCGACATCCATCCCGAAATCCCGTTCATCACCGTCACCCCCGGCGGCGGAGCGGTCGGCGTTCGGCTCGATCGGCTCAGTCACCTCTGCCAATTGATCGAGATGCTCCGATAAAAACCGTGCCCGCACGGGAAAGTTCCCTATGAGTCATTCTTCCGCCGAACAGGTGTTTCCCCAAGAGCCGATGACACTCATCGCGACCACGACGATGGGGCTGGAGCAGCTCGTCACACGGGAACTGCGGCAGCTCGGTGTCCCCGCGCGTTCGGCGGCGGACGAAACCGGACGGATCTATTTCTCCGGATCTTGGCGTGAGCTGATTCGCGCGAATCTTTGGCTGCGAACCGCCGGGCGGATTTTAATCGAATTAGCGCGTTTCCAGCTGCGCGACGACTTCGCTCCCCTGTTCGACGCCGTCGATGCTGTACCCTGGGAAGAGTGGATGCCTCCAAACGCCGAAATCACCGTCGAGGCACGCTCGGTCCGTTCGACCATTACCTCGGTTCCGGCTCTTCAGCGCGTGGTCAAAAAAGGGATCGTCAACCGCCTGACGCGCCATTGGCACCTGACCCGCCTGGCCGAGGACGGTCCGGCGTACACCGTCGAGCTGGCGGTTCGCGGCGATCGGGCGGTCCTCACCTTGGATACCTCCGGCGCGGGGCTCCATCGTCGGGGCTACAGGAAGATCAACGCCCCTTCCCCGCTTCGCGAGACGCTCGCCTCGGCACTGGTCCAGCTGTCGGTCTGGCGGCCGGGCCGGGTTCTGATCGACCCGTTCTGCGCCAGCGGCACCATCCCGATCGAGGCGGCGATGTTGGGCCGCAACATCGCCCCGGGGCTTAAGCGTACCTTCGCCGCCGAGAACTGGCCGATTTCTCCCAAAACGCTTTGGGAACAGCAGCGCGCCAAAGCCCGGGAGGCGATCCTCCCGCCGCTGGAAACCAAACTCATCGGCTGCGATATCGACGCCGGACTTTTAAGAACGGCCCGCTTTCACGCGCAAAACGCCGGGGTCGCCGACGATATTGTCTTTCGTCAGGCCGACTTCCGCGATCTGACCGACAGCCGCCGGTACGGCTGCGTGATCGGGAATCCTCCCTACGGTGACCGGGTGGGAGAAAAAGAGGAATACCGTCCCCTTTACGAGTCGATTCCCGGTGTCTTGGCGAAGCTCCCGACTTGGAGCCATTACCTCATTACCTCGTGGAACGATTTTGAGAGTATCATCGGCCGAAAGGCCGACCGCCGCCGCAAACTGTATAACGGCCGGATCGAGTGCACCTATTTCCAGTTCCTCGGGCCTCGGCCTCCCAAGGGGTTCTTTGACGCCGGTTCCGGGGAGGAGACTCCCCAAGAGGAGGCGCTCCCGCGCCAATCCCAAGGTCAAAATCCCGAACCGCCCGAGGCGGCCGCCGCGGCGTTCACCGGGCTGAGCCAGCGCGATACGCGGCAGATCGATCAGTTTGCCCGCTGCCTGAGCAATCGGGCCAAGCATCTGTCCCGCTATCCCAAGCGGGGAATCACCTCGTACCGGGTCTACGACCGCGATTTCCCCGAAGTGCCGCTGGCGATCGACCTGTTCGAGGGACAGTGGCTTCACCTGGCCGAATACGAACGTCCCGACCAGCGCAGCGCCGCGGCGCACCGTCTTTGGCTCGACGCGCTGGTCCAGCGCGCCGGCGAAATCCTCGGTATTCCTCCCGAGAACTGCTTTATCAAACGGCGAACCCGTCAAAAGGGAAAGAGCCAGTACGAAAAGCTCTCTTCCGACGGAACCTTTGTGGAAGTGCATGAAAACGGCCTGACGTTTCTGTGCAATATGAGCGACTACCTCGACGTCGGCCTGTTCCTCGACCATCGAATCACCCGATCGATGGTCAGCCGCATGGCCGGCGGCAAGAGTTTTTTAAACCTTTTCTGCTATACCGGCTCGTTTACCTGCGCGGCGGCCGCCGCAGGGGCAGCGCGGACCGTCTCGGTCGACCTTTCGTCCACCTATCTCGACTGGGCCGAGAAAAATATGGCCAAAAACGGTTTCGGCACGGCCGATCAGCGACACCGGCACCGTTTCATCCGAGACGACGCCATCGAGTACCTCAGCCGCTGCCGCGAAACCTTTGACCTGTGCGTCTGCGATCCCCCGACCTACTCCAACAGCAAGAAACTCTCGGAGGACTGGGACGTTCAAAAGCGCCACGCTGAACTTCTTATTCTCCTGGCCAAACGAATGGCCCCCGGGGGAACCGTCTTCTTCTCGAATAACTTCCGCCGCTTTAAGCTCGACTGCGAGGCGCTGGAACCCTTTTACACGATCCGGGATATTTCCAGTCAGACCGTCCCGGAAGAGTACCGCAACAGAAGAATTCACAGCTGCTGGCGCCTGATGCGCCGCGGCGAATAATTGCATTGCCGTATCGTCCGGGGTATACTTTACGGCTGTTCTGGCCCGATGTTTTGATTGTTTCCGGCGGCGAACGACAAGCCGTCATGAACAAAAGGTTTCAGCTATGAAGTCTCCCTGTCGGATCACCTCCGGAATTGTTTTACCTTCGGTTTTTTGCGCCTTATTGTTTTTTGGACTCCTCGCGCCAAGGCTCACGGCCGAAGAAGAGGTTCTCCAAGAGTGGACCTTTGCCTCGAGCGACTCGGCCGCGGGGTGGTCCGGCGGAAACATCTCTCAGCCAACGGTCGTCGACGGCGCGCTGACCGCCACGTTTCGCGCGAATGACCCGATCCTCATCTCTCCGGCCTTCCATATCAAACCGGCCGTTGGGCAGTATGTCGAAATCACCGCCCGCTGTGTCTCGGCCCGGGCCGGAGAGCTTTTCTACGCCGCGGATACGTCCGGGATTTACGGCGGCTTTTCGCAGGAGAAAAGCATTCGGTGGGAACTGATCAACGACGGCCGGACACATACCTATAAAATCTATCCCCAATGGGCCGGCCTGCCGCAAATTATTCGGATTCGGATCGACTTCGGCACGCCGACCCGGGATCAGATCGATAAAGAGGGATTCGCCCTTGAGTCGGTGAGGATCGTCGATCCCCACTTCGATCAACTGCCGGTGTGCGACGGCATTTGGAATTTCACGGAAGACTGTGATTGGTCGGCCGGCTCATCGGTCGAAAAAACGCCCGCCGGATGGCGGCTGATCGGTGAGGACGAAGCTTCCGTGATCGCCAGTCCCCTCTTTCGCCTTCCCACGGGGAAGGAACGTCCCTGGCTGAATCTCACCCTCAAGGGGACAGCTCCCCGTATCCAAATCGCATACGCGACGGATATTTCCCGGTCATGGGCTTCGATCGGGGTTGATTTAACCCCCAGCGAGCAGCGGATCGTCTATAACATTCGTCTCGGCGACAAAAACAATTGGGGCAGCGAGCTGGTGCTCCTGTCGCTGAAACTGACACGCGCCGGTGAGTCAACCGTCGAGCGGGTACAAATCAGCGATTCCCCCCAGGGGCCGCCGCGTCTGGAGGTTTGTTCCGCCTTGGCCACCGAGGCGATCAACCGATGCGGCTGTGCGACCCCGATTGCCGTTTCCATCAATAATGTGGGGGGAGAACCGGCCGGCGATGTTCGTGTCCAACTGGCTCTCCCTGACGGGATCACGGCCGAAGGCGAAGCGCTTCTGGGGGACGCCCAGCCCTTCAAGCCCCTGGAGGGGAGGTTCCTCTTAACATGCGATCACCCGTTCAGCGGTACGATCCCCTACACCGTCACCGCCAAAGATCTCCCCCCGATAAACGGCTCGATCGATGTCGAAATCACCGAACCGCTCGGGATGGAAAAAGCCGAGTACGTCCCCCAGCCGCGTCCGATCGAGCTGGAAGACCCCGAGCTGGAAATCGGCGCGTTCTATTTCCCCGGCTGGGATAAGCGTTTCTCCTGGCAGAGAATCTGGTCGTCGCAGCCGATCCGCAAGCCGGTGCTGGGCTGGTATCA
>CADBTE010000249.1 GCA_902797455.1 uncultured Planctomycetota bacterium
TACTCAAACTCCTGGCCGATATCCTCGGCGCCGAGCCCCAGCGCCAGCGGCGCGATCACCGCGGGGAGCGTCACCTCATTCGAGTTAGGAACCGGACCGGTGGGGACCACCGGGTCGATCAGCTCGATGGGGGGGATCGATTCCTCAAGGTGCTCCTCCCCCTGCGCCTGACGGCGCTCGATAAAGAGTGTCACCCGCCGGATTCCGTAATCGGGATCAGACGCCTTGACGCTGAACCGACAGCGGGCGTTGAGCGGCAGTGTCGATTCGCGCGGAAGGTCATCGGCCCAATCGACCGTCGGGGCAAGGTCATCCAGCAGCTCGATTCCCCAGACCGGGAGGCCGTTTTGAGGGTTCTGCGGATCGTCGATCGACCGAACTCCCTCGGCGTCGCTGGCCAACAGCTGATAGCTCCGCGCCTCGGGAACGAGCGCGGCATCGGACGCTTTCCCCGGCTTGGCTTTGAGCTGAAAGTGATAACTTGCCCGGTGGGGGTCGGCCGAATCGATGGTCATCACCGCCGCGCGATTGGTCGAAAAGTCGGGGACCCAGAACGCCTTGGAAAGGGGTTCGCTGGCACGGCCGGTAATCGTCACTTCCGTTCCGGGCAATGCCCGGATGGTTCCGTTGGACTCCTGCGTGATGGTCCCCGCCGCGGTGTATGGGGGAGGAGTGAGTTCCAGCTTTTCGACGTCAAACGTCAGCGGCGGCCGAACCTCCAGGCGAAAGGTCTCGGAAAAACTCTCATACCTGCCGGCGCCCGCCGCGATTCGATAGAGGATCGATTCGGTCATCCCGGTCCCTTCCGGCGGGAACGTCAGCTCGTAGAGCTGGCCGCCGACCGATTGCATCGGGACAACCTGATCGACCAGACGGCGGTCGGCGCTCGACCAGCTCAGACGCACATCGCCGGGGGTTCCCCCCGCCACACGGGCACGGAAGGTAACGGGGGTGCGGTAATAGACCGAACCGTTCCCCGGCTCGATTTCGAGGAATTCGATCGCCTGAGGGGCGGCCCAGTCGAGGGAAGGGAGCAGAATACGGGCCGCGGAGACAAAGGGACTTTTAGGGGCCGAGACAAAGTAGAGCGATACCAGCGCGGTGACCACCGCCAGCGCCGCGGCCCAGCGGATCACCGGCGCGTGATCGACGACCGACTCTCTGGGAAGCGTCTCGAGGTGATCGGCCGTCTGCGACGCCAGCGCGTGAAGGACCGCCCGCTCGACACCGCCGCGCGCCGGGCGCCAGCGGAGAGTCAGCCAGTTGATCAGGCCGTTTTTGACCTCGGGGAGGTTCTTTTCGAGAACGTCGGCCGCGTAGAGCGGATTGACCCGGCGGGTCGCCGAAACGATCAGCCGCTTGAGAAAATAAGCCAGAAGAACCGCCGCCGCCGAAAGCGCGTAAATCCAGCGCCATCGCACCGGCAGCCCGTCGCGAAAGAGGTGATCGAGGACGATCCCCGCCAGGAGAAACCCGCCGGAAAGCGTTAGAAGGGCCGTGAGGGTCGAGAAAAACTCGACCCGGCGGACCTCGCCGCGGGTTCGATCGATCCGACGCAGGAGACGATCCTCGGGGGAGCCGTCATGGCCTTCGGGCAATCCGTCGCCGACTCGGCGGGAGTCATCTTGGGGGGACTCATCCATCTTGGATTAAGCTCCGGAAACGGCCCGCGGCGTCTTAAGGGGAAAGGGGGCCGCGGGCGCGAAAACTTCGGTTTTATTCGTCCCCGCCGGCCGAAATCACGCTCAGGCCGAAACGCTCCGCCAGAAGCGCGGCGGCCTCGGGGGTGATGAACGCCGGGAGGGTCGGCCCAAGGACAATGTTTTTGATCCCCATCGCCAGGAGGGTCAGAAGGCCGGCCACCATCGTCTGAGAGAACCAAGTCACGTAGTACTTGATCTTGAGCTGCTCGACCTTATACCCGCTGACCTTCGAGAGGACTTCGAGCAGACGGGAGAGGGCATCGACATCGCTGCACTGCCCCAGATCCCACATACGCGGCAAAGAGCCGACCCAAACGGGAATATCCTCTTCACCGACGTCGTCGGCTCCCCTTTCGGCGGCCGGACGCGGGTTGAACGAGAGCTCTTTGTTGAACCGGTATTTTGCGCAGCCGAGGGTGATAATCACCGTGTCGCCGGGGAGGGTTTTAACCAGATCGGTGTAGTACTCGCGATCGTCTTGAGGCCCGTCGCAGCCGCCGATGAAGACAAATCGGTTCAGGTTCCCGTTGTCTATCTCGGTTTCGATCTGGGAGGCCATCACCTTGGCGGCCTCGTCCCCGAATCCGGTGTTGAGAATCGACTTAGCCGAGGCGTTCGAGCGGCTGCTCATAAAACCGCCCGAATCCATCGCGGCGCGGATCAGCGGCTCGAAATCGTACTTGCCGTCGGCACCGACGGCGATCTTTTGGACCTCGGGCCACGCCGTCGGAGCGATGGTGAAGATGTAGTCGAAGTAACTTCCCTGCGGCTCGCTCAGGCAGCCGGAGGTCATCAAAATGGCGCCCGGGAAGCCGTCGAACTGGCGCTGCTGGCCAACCCAGTTGGTGCCGTAATGCCCCTTGAGGTGCTTGAATTTTTGGAATCCCGGATAGGCGTGCGCCGAGATGAGCTCACCGTGGGTATAGACGTTGATCCCCTTCCCCTCGGTCTGGGCAAGGACCTCGGCCAGCGCGGCCATGTCGTGCCCGGAGACAAGGATACAGGGGCCGCTCTCGGGAACGGTATTGACCGCGGTCGGTTTCTTCTCGCCGAAGAGAGAACATTTCGCGCGGGAAAGAAGCTCCATCCCCAATTTATTGCAGCGCCCCACGCGCATCGCCGATTCCAGAAGCGCCTCGGCGTCGGTGAGTGAATCGACCAAAGCCAGTTCGGCGAAGAGCTTATCGAGGAACTCCTGCGATTGTTCGGACGATGCTTTGATCTGCTCTTCGAGCTTGGCGACCTGCTTCTTCAGCGCGGCGCGCTCTTCTCGGGCTTCTTTGGTGCGGGCCGGCACGGCGATGCGGTGCCGCATCCCTTTGAGTTCAAGCTCGGCGGCCGCCTGGGCGCGGTCGCGCAGCAGGAAGAGATAACGGCCGTTCGCGGCGGCGCCGCGGATGGCGTAGAGGATCATCTCTTGAAGACCGACGATCTCGGCATTGGTCTGGAGACGGGGCACGAGGGAGAGCCCCTGTGCCTGCTCGACCAAAGCGGCGATATCTTCAGGGGTGGCAGAATCGACCGGCGCGCCGACCTGTTCTTCCAGCCCCTTCTGACCGGCTTCGTCATAGACGTAACCGTCTTCCGAAACATCGGGATCTCCCACGGCGGGAGAGCAGAGGTATTCGGCCAACTGAACCATTCGGTCGGCCAGAAAGATCAGACGGGCAAAATCCTGCGCGTCGAAATTGGTGTTCGTCTGCGTCGCGTAAAGTGACTCGAGAAGAAAGTTATCGATCAGACAACTATGGCGTTTCTTTTCGCGGTAGGTGACGCGCGTGGAGGCAATCTGCTTGCACCAGGCGGTGAGGAGATCTTGCAGACAGGCCGTCTGGGAATCTTTTCCGCAAACGCCCGCCGCGGTACACCCCCTGCCCTCAGCGGTTTGCTGACATTGATAGCAGAACATACTCATCGCTTTCCTCCTGCGGCTGCTGGTAAAAAAATTACGCACCGGCCGCGGAAAGAGGGGGCATCACCTTGAACGATCACTCCCTTTCAGCGCAGAGCCCGGATATGACTTGCATGTCCCGCCATCTTTCGCTTTCCCGATGCACAAAACAAGCCCCAACGTTTAAGCGCGAAAACCCGCCAAACAAGGGGCCACATACAGGAACCCGGGGATGGGACAAGAGCACTGGCCGGCGAAGTGCCGCCGAGCGTGTAATCTTGCCTAATCCCCGAGCGCCTTTGGGGAGATTATAAACGCCAATGGGTAAACGAGGAAGTCCTATCGGGGGAATTTACCGGTTTTTTCTCAATATAATAAGCGCGGGGGACAGGCTTGGGGCCCTGCCGAAGCCAAGGAAAACAGACAAAAAGAGAAAAAAACCTTCTTCCCCCTTCTCCGGTCCCTTGACACCAGAAAGAAAGAGGGTAAGATGTTTTTTGTCGTTCGCGGGAATGGCGGAATTGGCAGACGCGTCAGGTTGAGGGCCTGATGAGATTTTTTCTCGTGGAGGTTCAAGTCCTCTTTCCCGCATTACACCGAAGGGCCAGGCCGGTTCGGCCGATCGCCCCGGCGAAAGAACAAATTAGGTCTTACGTTTCGAATCAAAGTCGTGCGTGAGACTTTTTTTGTTCCCGGCGGCGTCCCTCGGGGGAGATGTTGTTTATTGCCCTGTCTCGGTGTATAATGCTTCCACACGAAGCCGGAAGCGAAATTTCATGTTCCCGTAGCTCAATAGGATAGAGCGTCGGCCTCCGAAGCCGAAGGTTGCTGGTTCGATTCCAGTCGGGAATATTCTTTCTCTTCTGCGCGGGAATCATCGTTGTTTCACGCATCGGCGTGTCCGACGCGTTTTCGTCCATGACGCGATAAGATCGATCCCTACCCAAAGCCGTTCCGATGACCGATTACTTCGCCCCGTTCAAAGAGATCGTCCGCACCAATGTCCCGATGGCGATGCACACTTGGCTGCAGCTCGGCGGTCAGGCCGAATATTTCGCCGAGCCCCGAACGGAAGAAGAGTTCCTCGCTCTGCTGAAGGCCTGCCGCCAGAATAACCTTCCGGTTCATATCCTCGGGCTGGGGTCGAGTGTCCTGGTCAGCGACGACGGGGTTCCGGGAATGGTCATTCGTCTGACCGCTCCGGAGTTTTGCGGGATTGAAATCCAGGACGACCGCCTGATCACCGGCGGCGGGGCCAAACTGGGGCGGGCCATCACCAGCGCGGTCTACGCCGGGCTGGCCGGCCTGGAGGCGTTCATCGGCATCCCCAGTACTGTCGGGGGCGCGGTTCACGGCAATATCACCTCGGCCGACGGCGATATCGGCCAGTGGGTCGAAACCGTCCGGGCCGCCACCTTCGACGGCGAGATTCTCACGCTCGACCGCGAAAACATCGCCTTCGGCTACCGATGCTCCAGCTTAGAGAATCAAGTGATTCTCTCGTGTACTTTCCGTTTAGAGAAAGACAACGCCGGCGAGCTGGCCCGCCGTCTTCAAAAGAACTGGATCGTCCGCAAAAAGACCGAGCCGATCGGCTACAGCGGCGCCGGCTGGCTCTTTAAGGATCCGATCGGGCAGTCGGCTTCGACCCTCATAGAGGACGCCGGCCTGAAGGGGACGCGTATCGGCGGGGCCGTGGTATGCGACCGGAACGCCAATTTCATCCTAGCCGAGCCGGAGTGCTCCAGCAGCGATGTCAAGCGGCTGGCGAGCTTGATTCAAACTCAGGTCCGCGAGAGGGCCGGGGTTCGGTTAGAGCTGGATATTGACGTTTGGTAGTATCGAACCGCGGTTTGATATGTATTTCATTGTTTGGATCGATTGCGGGGTTAAGTCGTCGTTACTATGAGCAGTGCTGTTTGTTCCACGTCCATTCCGGGTATGACCCCCAAAAAGGGGAAGGTTCGTGACGTTTACGATTTTGGGGACGCGCTTTTACTGGTCAGCACCGACCGAATCAGCGCCTTCGACTGGATTCTCCCGACCGGGATCCCCGATAAGGGGAAGATTCTCAACCAGATGGCCGCCTTCTGGTTCAAGAAGCTCGGGATGGAGAATCACTTCATCACCGACGATGTCGAAAAGGTCCCCTTCCCGGCGGGAACCGATCTGTCGCAGTTCGCCGGCCGCTCGACCTACTGCAAAAAGACCCGCGTCGTCCCGATCGAGTGCGTGGTCCGCGGCTACTTGGCCGGCAGCGGCTGGAAGGAATATCAAAAGTCGCGCTCGGTGTGCGGTGTTTCGCTCCCCGAAGGGCTGAGCGAAAGCGCCAAGCTCCCCGAGCCGATCTTCACCCCCTCGACCAAGGCCGAAGAAGGGCACGACGAGAATATCTCGTTCGACAGAATGGTTGAGCTAGTCGGCCGGGCCACCGCCGAGACGCTCCGCGACCGGGCGATCGACCTGTTCAAGCGGGGAAGCGGCTACGCGTCGACCCGCGGAATCATCATCGCCGATACCAAATTCGAGTTCGGCCAAAACCCGGACGGTTCGATCATCCTCATCGACGAGGTGCTCACCCCCGACAGCTCCCGCTTCTGGCCCTCCGATAAATACGCCCCCGGCCGTGCTCAAGAGTCGTTCGACAAGCAGTTTGTCCGCGATTGGCTGCTGACCTCCGGGTGGGACCGCAATTCCCCCCCGCCGCAGCTTCCCGACGATATTGTCGTCAAGACCCGCGCCAAGTACGTCGAGGCGTACCAGAAGCTCACCGGCCGGATCTTCCAGCCGTAAAAGGGTGAAAACACACGCCGCGGGGTGTTTTTCCTCCCCGCCCGTGTCCCGTGTCCTCGTAGCTCAGTTGGATAGAGCGACGGTTTCCTAAACCGTAGGTCGCGCGTTCGAGTCGCGCCGGGGATAGTGACGATACACAAAAAAACACCCCTGCCGCGGGGTGTTTTTTTGTACCGCCTGCGCGGTATCTTTACTGCTGAACCTGACGGCAGTACTCCTCCAGCGCCTGGGTGCCGAGACTCTGGCTCCGTCTCCAAGCCTCCAGATAGGTGTTGTAGATCGGGTGATTGGCCGCTTCCTGCCTGATCCGCTCCCGGGCGCGCTCCACCAGCGCGCTTTCGTCGGCAATGCAGCCGCTGAGCGTCATGATCCGGAGGAAGAGGAAGTAGGTATCGAGAACGTCGCAGCGGCAATAGTCGTGGATCTCCGCGAACCGCTTCTGATCGAACATCTCCTGCACTTCCTGACCGTTTGTCTCGATCTTTCCGGGGCAGCCGATCCCTTTGGCGGCGAGGTTCATTCCGCCGACATAGGAACGGAAGTTGGAGAGAATCTCCATCACGTCGATGTGGCTGA
>CADBTE010000250.1 GCA_902797455.1 uncultured Planctomycetota bacterium
CCAAATCGGCGGTGAAAATCACCGCTCCGGTCAAGACCCCGACCACGAGAATCGGCTCTTCCCCGGGAGCGTCGGGGCCGTAGAAGGCATTGATCTCCTCGGCCAGGCGCCTGACAACTTGGTCGATCTTCTCTTTGGTGAATAATACTCGGCGCATAGGGGGAGGCAAGTAGAACAGCTTTCAATTCTTCGATACTCGAACCGGGATACGATTCTGCTTAGCGTACTTCCATGCATACGAACCACGGTGAGCAAAGATTGTCAGTTGAGGACAGGTGCTAAACGCGAGTTCACCAATCTCGGTAACGGAGTTAGGAATATAAACACTCATCAGCGAGGAACAACCAGCAAACGCGTGTTTTCCAATTTTTGCTACCGAATCAGGAAGAACAACGCTCTCCAGTGATGTACAGTCAGCAAACGTGACGTCTCCAATCACGGTGACGGAGTCAGGAATCTCGATATTCGTCAGCTTGGTACAACCGTTAAAAGCATGATCTCTGATCTCGGTAACCGAGTCGGGGATATCGATACTCTCGAGCGAGGTACATTCAGCAAACGCTACAACTCCGATTCTGGTAACAGTGTTAGGAATCTCAATACTCGTCAACTTGGTGCAACCGTTGAAGGCATGATTCCCGATTTCAGTAACCGAGTCAGGAATCTCGATACTCTCCAATGAGGTACAATCAGGGAATGCGGAAGCTCCAATCTTAGTGACAGAAATAGGAATATGAATACTCACCAACGAGGAACAACCGCTGAAAGTATGACTTTCGATTTCAGTGACGGAGTCCGGGATTTCGATGCTCTTCAACGAGGTACATCCCCTAAAAGCGGCACTGCCAATTACGGTGACCGTATCAGGAATCTCAACGTTCTTCAGTGAGGAACAGCCCTCAAACGCGACACCTCCAATTGTTGTGACCGAATCGGGAATCTCAATGTTCTCAAGTGAAGAACAGCCACTAAACATCTTATATTCAATTCTGGTGACCGAACCTGGAATTTCGATACTCTTTAGCGATCTACAGTCGTTGAACGTGCTCTCACCAAATCCTATGATCGAAGCGGGAAGATTAACATTCTCCAGTGATCTACATCCACTAAATGTGCCTTTTTCTATTCTCTTGACTGAATCGGGTATGAGGATATTCTTCAGCGAAAGACAAAGGCAAAACGCACTCTCGCCGATTTCTTTGACTGAGTAGGGAATCTCAATATTCTCAAGCGAAGAACATCCCCAAAAGGCCCTCTTTCCGATGGTGGAGACCGTACCAGGAATTAAAACACCATCGAGAGATTCACAGTGCTCGAACGCTCGGTCTCCAATCATAGTGACCGAATCGGGCATCTTGACATTTTCCAGCGAGGAACAGCCACTAAACGCCTTCTCGGCAATCGTCGTGACAGTAGACGGAATCGTAAACGAAGTCTCCTCCTTCGGACAGCTCAGAAGAACTGTCCGATCTTCCGAGTAAATGGCACCATCCTCCCCTGTCACGGTCTGGGATGTATTATCGGCTGTCGCGGTTGGCGGTGAAACGAAGGAGCAAAGTCCGAGAATCATCAGAACTGTCCAAAAGAACAGAAGGGTATGGCAACGGTAAAAATGAAGGTCACACTGGCGCATTTTTTCGTCCTCATTCGTTGTTTTTGGGATAGATATGGTTATGGGTGGGGTTATTCAGGTGGAGATTTTTTTCATCGTTCCCCCACAAAGAGTGTTCCCCGCCTAGTTCTTGTTCTTCTGGTGATACTCCTCCACCGCCTCATCGCTCATCGTTTTAACCTCCGCGTTCGTCCCCTCTTGCAGAAAGTCGGTCACCGCGCCGGTGGTCAGATACAGCGGCTCTTCCCCTTCGTCCGGGACGATTCGAACCGAGTCGAGGAGGAGCCCCCGGACGTCGACCAGTTTGAGGAATTCCCCACCCTCACAGGCACGCAGGTCGATGTGGCGCAGGGTGACATTTTCGATCGGGCGGACGGCGCTGCCGCGCAGGAAACCGCCGGTTCGAACGATTCCGGTAATATCGCTGAAGGTCAGCCCCTTGATCTTCGATAAATCCCCGAAACCGTAGCGGATGTGGAACAGATCCTCACAGTCGACGGTCACATTGTGGACTTGTATATCAGAAATATCGGTGCCTCGGGGATTGGTAGTCGACCAGTTCGACACGACGCTAAAGGCGGTGCGTGTCTGACTGATCGCAAGGTTCGAAAACGTCGCGTGACGGATCTCCCCCACGCCGACCCCGACCCGGATGGCGTTGCACGGGGTCGAGAGGGTACAGTTGGTGACGGTCACGAACTCGCACGGTTTGGGGTTCTTCAGGCGCGCGGAGCTGCCGCGCAGCGTGATACAGTCGTCGGCGGTCGAGATGCGGCAGTCGCTCACCGTCACAAACCGGCAGCAATCGATATCGATCCCATCCCCGTTATAGGTCAGCCCGGGGACATTCGGCACACGGGGCCCCACCGACGGATCAACCGGTGTGCGCTCGGTCGAGATCGAGGCGTTGTGGACGCAGACGTTCTCGCATCCGTAGAGGAAGATCGACCAGTAGGGGGAACGGACCAGCTCGATATCACGAATGGTAATATTTTCGGACTCGACGATAAAGAGCATCTGCGACGGCCGCCATGGTACCTGCGACTGACTCGGGGCGGCTTTGCCGTCCTTATCGAACAAAAACGCGGGGGAATTGCCGTCGATCTTCCCCGGGCCGCGCAGCGTCACGTTCTTTTGTTCGAGGCATAGGATCAGGTGCGCGCCGAACGACGACTCCGCGGCGGAGGAGGAATTTTGCGGACAAACATCCAGCGGGTTGTAGTCGGCCGGGTCGGGACTGGCCAGCAGGTGCGCCCCCGGCCCGAGATAAAAGTCGATGTTACTCTTCAGGTAAATGGAACCGGTCAGATAGGTCCCCGCTGGGAAGAAGACGGTCCCCCCGCCGGCGTCGGCCGCGGTATCGATCGCCTGCTGAATCGCGGCGGTATCTTTGGCCAGGCCGTCGGCGGCGGCGCCGAAATCGCGGACATTATAGGTCTGCGCCGCGGCCGTCGAGCCGAAAGGGCCGCAGAGAATCGCCGCGGCGAACGCGAAAAGCACAATAGATTTGATCTTGCGGGGCATATCGTACGCCTGGATCTAAGGGTTTGAGGTATCTTCGAACAAAAGAGGAACACATCCCCCATTGGATAAATTTTTACCCGATCACCCACCAAAAATCAAGACAGTCACAGACAAAATGCCCCTAAAGGAACCCGCGGCTTTCATTGACAATCTCCCCTCAAACAGGGTAGAATCTTTCAGACCGCCTATTGATCAACAATGATCACCGTCTCACCATCACAAAACAAGGACCGGACCGTGACCCGACTTCACTGTTCCCGCGACAGGGTAATTCGAACGCTGCTTCTAGCGGCTTTGACACTCACCTTAATTGCCGCCCAAGGTATTTTCGTCCACCTTCGTGCCGACGAGCCGACGAGCGATGAGGCGTTTCTCCAAGCCATCTGCGCCGACTGGGAGAAGCAGGAGGCACGCCTGGGACTGAACTGTTCCCACCCCTACGCGCTCTATCAGCTGGTTCTTCGAGCCGTGCGCCTTCACGACCGGCTCACCGGCGAAGATCTAATCGACCAGCGGGAGGCCGACGCGCTGCGGCAGGCGATCGACGAGGCGCGCGGCTATAATACCGCCCCGACCGACGCCGACCGATGGAATCAGGCAAACACCGGCCCAGAAATCCTGGCCCACTATCGAAAGCTCCGTCTGGCGATGCGCCGCGCGATCTTCTCCAGCAAGGAGCTGGCCGGCCGCCAGATCG
>CADBTE010000251.1 GCA_902797455.1 uncultured Planctomycetota bacterium
AACGACATCGAGTACAAGCCGACGCGAAAAACTCCGTCGTCGGCTGCCCCCCGCCCGGCCGTATCCGGCGGGGGAAAAACGAAACGGGCATAGGCCAAGCCCCCCTTCCCCACGCGTACAATGCTACCATGGGACAAGAGCGCCTGTCAAGGAAGGGTAGTTTTTTTTGCGCCGGCATTTTATTGGATGAAAGAGCCGATCAGAGGGATAAAAAGAATCCCCGCGGAGATCGCAAATCGGGGATTGTCCCCGAGAAAAAGACCTGCCCTGCCCCGCCCCCCGGGGCCGCCCCCTTCGCAATCCCGGAAGAGCCGAGGCCTTAGATCTTATTCGGCTTGGTGGGGTAGATGTTGAGATCAAGCGGCTCGAAGAGCCCGGCGCGGTACCGCTCCCAGGCGATCGCCCCCATCACGGCGTTGTCGGTGCACAGCTGCGGCGGGGCGATAAACAGGCGGATCTTTCCCTTGGCGGCCGCCTCTTCCAGCTGGCGGCGGAAGGTTTGGTTGGCCGCCACGCCGCCGCCGACGCACAGGGTTTTCATCGAGGTGAGGCGCAGGGCGGCCATCGATTTGGCGACGAGGCAGTCGCTCACCGCCGCCTGGAACGAGGCGGCGATATCGGCCTTCTGTCGGTCGGTCAGCCGAACCGAGGCGGTGTCGGTCCCTCCGGGGCCGCAGATTTTATAGCGCACGGCGGTCTTCAGGCCGCTGAAACTGAACTGCAGCCGGTCCGGCTCGTTCACCAGCGGGCGGGGGAAGGCGATCGCCTTCGGATCGCCGGCGGCGGCGCAGCGGGATATCGACGGGCCGCCCGGATAGGGGAGCCCCAGCATCGCGGCGGCCTTGTCGAACGCCTCTCCGGCGGCGTCGTCGATGGTGCCGCCGATCTCCTCAAAATCCAGGGCGTCTTGGCAGCGGAACAGCGAGGTGTGCCCGCCGCTGACAATCAGCCCGACGCAGGGGAACGGGTCGACCTTGTACGCCACCCGGCAGGCGTAGATATGCGCCTGAAGATGGTTGACCGCGATGAGCGGCTTGCCGGTAAGGAAGGCGATCGTCTTGGCGGCCATCAGTCCGATCAAAAGCGAACCGGCCAGCCCGGGGGAGTTGGCCACCGCCACCGCGTCGAGATCGCCGAGCGTGCAGCCGGCGCGCTGGAAGGTCTTTTCCAAAACCGGGAGGATCGCCTCGAGGTGGGCCCGCGAGGCGACTTCGGGAACGACCCCGCCGAAACGCTCGTGGATCGCCTCTTGCGAGGCGACCACGGTGCCGAGGACATTAAGCTGATCGTCGATGATCGCCGCCGAGGTCTCGTCGCAGGACGATTCGATCGTGAGGATTTTCTTCGCCATAAAACCACAGCGCCCCTACAGCAGGGCGGTCGTCTCGGGGTAGTCGAACAGGATATTAAAGTTCTGCACCGCCGCCCCGCTGGCCCCCTTGATCAGGTTGTCGATCACCGAAATGGTCAGCAGCCGGGCGCCGACCCGCCGGACGGTGATATGGCAGCGGTTGGTGTAGATCACGTCTTTCGTGCTCGGAAGGGCGTCGACCACCTGGACGAACGGCTCGCCGGCGTAGAAGCGGCGCAGTTCCTCCAGCGCCTCTTCCTCGGCGACCTCACCGGTCACCTTCGAGTAGGTCGTGGTCAGGATCCCGCGGTCCATCGGGGTGAGGTGCGGGGTGAAGAAGACCGAGACCTTTTTGCCGCTTCCGGCGCCGATCACCTGCTCGATCTCGGGAAGATGGCGGTGGGTGCCGACGGCGTAGGCCGAGATCGCCTCGTTGCACTCGGGGTAGAGGTTCTTGAGCGACGGCTTGCGGCCGGCGCCGGAGACCCCGCTTTTAGAGTCGATAATAATATCTTCCGGCTCGATCATCCCGGCTTTGATCAGCGGGGTGAGGGGGAGGATGGAGCTGGTCGGGTAGCAGCCGGGGTTGGCGACCAGCGAGGCGCCGCGGATCTTCTCGCGGAACAGCTCCGGCAGGCCGTAGGGGACATGGCCGAGCCGCCCGGCGTCTGGATGCTCGACGCCGTACCACTTCCGAAAGACCTCGGCGCTGTTGAGGCGGTAGTCGGCGCCAAAGTCGATCACCTTCACGCCGCGCTGAAGCAGCGCTGGGGCGACCGCCGCGGTGGCGGTGTGGGGGAGGCAGCTGAAGACGCACTCGGCGCGGTCGGCCACCTGCTCGGGGGTGAGGTTTTCCAGCGGCAGATCGAGCCGGCCGGTGAGCGACGGGTGAACCAAGCAAACGGGACGGTCTTCCTGGCGGCTGGTCAGGGCGACGATCTCGGCTGCTTCGTGGCGAAGGAGGAGTTTCATCAATTCAAGGGCGGTATAGCCGGTGGCCCCGAGAATGGCAATCTTCGTTTTCTTCATGAGTTCCTCGCGTGGTGTTCCTCGCTTGCGCGGTATTGATTTCTGTGGGGTATTTACTCTGTCTTTTGGGCGTTTCGGCGGCAGGCGATCACCTGGCCGATCACGTCGTCCAAGGTATCGTCGCGCCGCCAGCCGATGAGCTCTTTGGCCCGATCCAGGCAGGGGACGCGGCGGCGCATATCGTCGAAGTTCGGGCCGTACGCCTCTTCATAGCTGATATAGCGGATGGGCGAGGACGAACCGGTCATTTTAACGACGCGCTCGGCCAGCTCGGCGATCGAGATTTCCTCGTCGGAGCCAAGGTTAATCACCTTCCCGACCGCGGCCGGGCAGCGGGAGACATCGATCAGCCCGCGAACCACGTCGCGCACCGAGGTGAAGCAGCGCATCTGCTTGCCGTCGCCGCAGACCAAGAGCGGTTCGCCGGCCAGGGCCGCGTCGACGAACCGGGGGAGAACCATGCCGTACTGCCCGGTTTGACGCGGGCCGACCGTATTGAACAGCCGAACGATCCGAACCGGGAGGGAAGAGCGCTTGTAATGGGCCAGCAGATAGAACTCGTCGAGCATCTTCGCCACGGCGTACGCCCAGCGGTGCTTGCAGGTGGGGCCGATCACGACGTTTTCATCCTCGCGGAAGGGGATTTTGTCGGACTTGCCGTAGACCTCGCTGGTCGAGGTCAGCAGGATCGGCTTGCGGTATCGGGCGCAGGCGTCGGCGATCCGTTCGGTCGGCCGGACGATGCGCTGCACCGCCCCGACCGGGTCGTCGACGATCAGCTTGACGCCGACGGCGCTGGCCAAGTGAAAGACAAAGTCGACCGGCGGGACGAGCCGCTCTAAAAGCGCCTCGTCGTCGGCCGAGGCGATCACCGCCTGGAAACGGTCCTTAAAGCGCCGGTCGTCGGCCAGCGGGCCGATATTCTCCCAGCGGCCGGTCGAAAGGTCGTCGAGAACGGTCACCGAGTGCCCCTCGTCAAGAAGCCGCTCGGCCAGATGGGAACCGACAAAGCCGGCGCCTCCGGTGATCAGGTATTTCGTCATCTCGTCGTCTGCCCCCAAAAACGGGAATGGCTTCCTGCGGCGCGGGAGAACTTTTTCGCCGGCGCCCAAGTATTCTACAGCCTCTAAATTATACAAGCGCTGGCCGATTCTTGCTATCCCTTGGGGGCATGTCGGCGACGCTTGGGCGCGGGGAGTGTTCAAAAGCTTGCGCGGTGAAAACGGGGGCTGTAGAATGGAAACAATGGTCGATTAAGGGGGGAGATCTTCCCCGTCGGCCGGCAGTAAATCCGAAAAGGCCCCTTTGATGAAAACCCCCTCCCCCGTCACGAACCGCCGCGAACCGGTCGTCTCGCGCGATATCCTCCTGCCGTTCATCCTCCTGACGACCCTTTTCGCCTGGTGGGGACTGGCCAACAACATGACCGACACCCTTCTGCCGGCCTTCAAACGCATCATGAGCTTGGAAGACAGCAAGACCGCCTGGATCCAGGTCGTCTGCTACGCTTTGGGCTACGGCTGCTTCGCCATCCCCGGGGCGATCTTTATGATGCGCTACACCTACAAGTCGGGGGTGCTCCTCGGGCTGGGGTTCTTTATCACCGGGACGCTCCTGTTCTTCCCCGCCCGATGCGCCATCGCGATCCCCGACCTGTGCTACGCCTTTTACCTGTGCGCGATTCTCATCACCTTCGGGGGACTGGCGATCTTAGAGACCGCCTGCAACGCCTATATCTGCGCGATGGGGAACCCCGCCACGGCCGTGCGGCGGCTCAACCTGGCCCAGTCGTTCAACCCGTTCGGCTCCCTGGTCGGGATCGCCGTCTCGCAGGTCTTTATCCTCTCGCAGCTCTCCCCGCTGAGCGCCGCCCAGCGCGCGGGGCTCTCCCCCGAGGAACTCGCGGCGGTTCAAAAACCGGAGCTGGCCGCGATCTCGTATACCTACGCCGCCATCGGGATCATTCTGCTGATCACCTGGCTGATGATCTTCTTGTGCCGGATGCCGAACCTGCGCGAGCAGCGTCGGCCGCTCCACCTGGCCGAAACGGCGCGGCGGCTTGTGCGCAACAAGCGGTACCTGTGCGGGGTCGTCGCCCTGTTCTTCTGCGTCGGCTCGCACATCGGCTGCTGGTCCTTCACCGTCCGCTACTGCATGGCGACCCTCCACCTCGACCAGCTCGCCCAAAGCGACCCGGCGCTGCTGAGGAACGTCGAGCCGATCAGCGCCTTCTTCTACCGGGTCTGCGAATGGATTCATTTCCACGGCTTTATCCCCCAGACGGCCGAGCAGGCGGGGGCGACCTTCTATGTTCTGTCGCAAATACTCTTTATCTCCGGGCGGTTTATCTGCACCGGGCTGATGAGGTTCATCCGCCCGCGGACGCTGTTGATCATTCTTTCGGCCACCGCCGCGCTGTGCATGGTCGTGGTCGTCTTCGTCCCGAACGTCGTTGGCGTCTACGCGCTGATCCTCTCCAACGGCTGCATGTCGCTGATGTTCCCGACGATCTTCAGTTTCTCGACCCAATCGCTCGGTGAGGACACCAAACTGGCCGGCGCCGGACTGGTCTCGATGCTCTGCGGCGGGGCGATCCTCACGCAGATTCAGGGGATCATCTCCGACCGCACGGGCCATATCGAACTGGCGTACATCGTCCCCTTCACGGCGTTTGTCGTGATCTTCCTCTACGCCTGCGCCGCCCTGCGCGCCAAAAACACCGCCGCCGCGTGAGGCCGTTATCACACAACACGTAATGCAAAGCACATATCAACGCAGACAACGCAAATGAGGCAAACACTATGAGACACCCTCGAATATTCTTCACCTCGGCCGTTTTGATCGCCGCGGCGCTCCTCTGCGCGGCGAACGCCCAAGCTTCCGACTCCCCCGCGAAAAAGACGGGGAAGATCTTTTTCGAGCGCGATACCTGCGTCATGGAAACGACCCCCTTCGTTTGGGAGGGGAAGATGCTTCTGTTCGCCTCGGTCCGCCGGGGAGGTTCCGCGCATACCCCCGACCAGCTGTCGCTTCAGATCACCGATCCGGAAAGCGGCGAGGTTCTGTGCGAATTCGGCACCGGCTGCTCTCTGGGGTGCGCCTTTGTGAATGAAGGGACACTGCACGTCTTCGCCGCGCGTCAGCCCGAGGGGGAAAGCTGGTTCCGCGATATCGTTCACTTTTGCTCAAACGACCTGAAGACATGGCGCGAGAGCCCCGCGGTCGCCGCCGAGAACGAGAACCTGCTCAACAGCTCGGTGTGCCGCGACGGCGACGGCTTTTTGATGGCGTACGAGTCGAACAACCCGGTCGCCTTTTGCTTTAAGTTCGCCCGCAGCGCCGATCTGGAGCATTGGGAAAAAGTTCCCGATATTTACTACGCCGGCCGCGACGGACATACCTACAGCGCCTGCCCGGTGATCCGACGCTCGGGGGATTACTATTACGTGATTTTCCTGCGCCAAGACGGCCGCGGCGGCTTCGAGTCGGCGATGATCCGCTCTAAAGATCTGCGCTCCTGGGAAGAGTCCCCGCTCAATCCGATCTTGGCGGCCTGCGAGGGGGA
>CADBTE010000252.1 GCA_902797455.1 uncultured Planctomycetota bacterium
GGGGCACACCCCCCCTCGGGGGGCTTGGGGGGCAAGCGGGGGTCTGGGGGCAGCCCGCCCCCAGGCAGAAACACACCTATAGGACAATCTATACCAACTAACCGCGGGAGAAACGCGGCCAACCTATCGGCGTGAAAAGGACTGTCGGTTTTCGGCCGCTGCTCCCGCTCCGCCCAGCCGCCCCGTGAGGGTCTGTCGGCCGGCGGCCGTTTGTTGGCGTATGACAAGATCTGTCGGCGTGACTTTTACGGGGGCGGCCGGGGGTTGTGTTGGTGTTGTTTTTTTTCTTGCCTCCGGCGGCAAGCGCGGTGCGCTTGACCACTGTAGCCGTAGGGAGAATTTACGGCATAGGAAAACAACTACGGCACAGCCGCTCACGTTGTTCGCTGGCGCTAGTACTAACGGCTAAATCCTACAGATAACCCGAAACCCCGCCCCATCATCCGGCGCGGCCGCGAACCTCACCTGAATCGCGCTGTCACTGGTCCGCACCACGTCCGCCTTCACCTGCGTCAGCGACTGATCCTGATTCACTTGGAACAAATCCACCTGAACCGCCAGCTCGCCCAGCCCATGCGTCACCGTAAAAACACTCGTCGTTCCGTCCCCGGTAATCGTCCCGCTGTACCGCCGGCCGCGCCACGCCGAACCGCTCCCCTGCCTCACCAAAACATCCCCGGCATTCCCCCCGGCCGGCAGCGTGTCAATCACCACCGCCCCGGTCTGCCCGTTCACCGACTGTACCGCCCCCGACGGCGATAAGACCTCCTTCCACGCGCTGAGCGACTCCGGAACACTCTGCGTTAAAATGAACGTCTTGTTCACGTCCGTTCGAATCGCGAAGTCCCCCTTCTGCGCCGGCGAGGAAAGCATCTCCTCCTCGTCCTCGCACGTGTAAATGTCGGTGAACGCCGCCGGCGGCAAGACCGACTCCGACAGCTTCCCGTTCACCGACAACACAGGAATCTCCCCCCGCTGCGTCCCGGTGTTCACCAGCGCCGCCGTGCCAAGACCCGTTACCTCCCCCGCCGCGTGCGTGTGCGACCCCGCCGCCTTGCCGGATAACCCGGCGTCGACGTACCCCTTCGTCGCCGCGTGATACGGCCCCTGAGGATCGCGCGGCAGAAGTATGTCGCTCATGTAAATAATGTCCGTACTCTCGGGCATATACCAAAACCTCTTTGAAAACTAGAATGTTGAGATATTGTTGAAAACAGAAAAACAAGCCGGCGTCGCGGCGGGAAACGAAAAACTAAACCGTATCCCGCCCCACCGCGAAAAGAACCGCCTCCCCCGCGCACGGCACGGCGAAATATACCTCGATTCGATCGGATGTCGCCCCCGCGTAATCAATACTCGCCCGCACCTCGCGCCCGCCGACAAAAATCTTCACCAGCGGCGCGCACGTCCCCAGCCGGTGGTCGATCACCCAGACCGCCGAAGCCGCCTCCTGCCGATGCCGAACGCAAGCCGCCGTCAGCGAAAGCACATTCACCCGCTCAGAGCCGCGCGTGAGCGTCAGTGCCCCGTCCACATGCAGATCACCCCCGCTGCCGTCCGACCGCCTCGCGACCGTGAGCGACCCGGTTAAAACGGAACCGCCCGCCATCTCCGTTGCTCCCGGTCGCCTTCAGCGCCCCGCGCCAGTCCTGCTCCCGGACCCCGAAATCAATGTACCCGCGGAACTGAATCCCCAGCGTATTGAAATCGGCGTCCGCCCGCTCGATCGTCGGCCGGTCCATCCCGCCTAAAAACGCCACCTCCAGCGCCGGAAGTCGATTCGGATCGGCCAGCAGATACCAGGCGCTCCCCGACGCGCCGGTGAACGAATTGTTCGATAAATACGACGAGGAAACTACCCGGAACTTACCCGTGTGCGGGTTCATGCTCGGCTTCGGCGCGCTCGGCGACTCGTTCAAAAGCGTCGACTTCATTAGCAGCTCGGCGATCACCTTCAGCTGCGTCGGAACCAAAAGAATCGACGGCGTGACCCCCAAGGGCCGGCCGTTCGGCTTGGTCTGCTCGCCGAACCTCACCTCGGCGGCGGTCAGTGAATCGACCCCCAGCGCCGTATCGGCCCCCTCCAGAAGGTTCCCGTGCAGCTGATGAAAGAAACTCCGCCCGTCGGACTGCGCGGGATTCGACAGCAGAAGCGACCAGACCGCGTCGGCGATCGCCTCGGCCGCGCCGATCCCGATCTGACGCGGAATATCGGTCAGCGCCCCCAGATCGTCGTCGATCATCATCTGCCGCGTCAGCGCGAACATAATCCCGTGCGTCTCGGCCTTCTGCGTGTAGGTCTGCTCGTCGATCATGCCGTGCTTCAGCTCACCGCCCGGCCCGACCTTCTCGAACCGGAACGACCCGGTCATGCGGTACCGCGAATGAGACTTAAAGTCGGTTACCGAGGCGATCTTGCAGATGCTCCGCCACGCGTCCTCCACGTAGTTGTAACCCTCCAGAAGCGTCTTGTTCGCGATATTGCTCAAAATGCCCGGCAGCGCGGCGGTCGAAAACGCCGCCTGAAGCCACCCGTGCGCGTCGCGCCGAAA
>CADBTE010000253.1 GCA_902797455.1 uncultured Planctomycetota bacterium
CAACTGGGAGAAGACCATCCTGCTGGAGAAGAAACTCTAGCCCCCGAGGTTTTCAAAAAAGCTTCTTCCTTCCCCCCTTTTTAAACAAAGGGGGGGAGGGGAGAATGTTAGAAGTGTCTCGGCTTGGTTTTTTCCCGCGCCACCCCCCCAGCAGCCGTCTATGCGCCGTTCCCTCGAAGTCAAGTGCCTCTTCTTCTTCAGTCTGGCCTTGCTTTTGGTCATTGCCTTTAGTTTCATTCTCTATTTCAGAATGACGAAGGACCAGCTCTCGACGCAAAATCCCCTGATGGGGCGGCTTCTTTCCGAACGGGAGTTTCTTTTGATTCACCTGCGGGTTCTCCTGCGCGGGGAGTCCAGCGGCGCGCCCCTGTCGAGCGAGGAGGAATTCAACCTCAATGAGTTCATCGACTCGATGACGGCGCAAAGCGAGGAGATCGGCCGCACTATCGACGATCGGCCGTTCGAGCTTCGATTGATTCGTGTTCGAGGCAATCGCCCCAACGAGGACGACGCTCCCCACGACGCCTACGAGGAGGAGATGATCCGCCGTTTTTCCGCGCGCCGCGCAACCTCTTCCGACCAGACCGAGACGGCCGAGCGGACCGACGCGCTGGGGCGCTACTATTACTATCAGCCGCTGTATCTGGAACGTTCCTGTCTGAACTGTCACCAGGACGCCGGCCGAAGTCTCCCGCTGCCGCTCGGTTCGCTTCAGGGGGTGATTCAGGCGACGATCTTCGAGCCGCCGGCGCGCGAGGAGATCACCCGGCTGTGGTCGATGCTCCTGGCCGCGGCGATTGTCACGGCGTTCGTCGGCCTGATCGCCTTCTACATTGTGATCCGCTACGTGATCATTAAGCCGCTTCGCTCGCTGAGGGACGTGACCGAGGCGATCTCGCGGGGGAATATCACCAAGCGGGCCGAACTGCATACCGGCGACGAGTTCGAGTCGCTGTCGATCGCCTTCAACCGAATGCTCCGCCATTTGGTCACCACGCAGGATAAGCTCCGTTCCTCGAACGCCGAGCTGCAGGTGAAACTCGACGAAATCGCCAACCGCTCCCTGGAACTGTTCGAGATGAACAAGGTCAAGAGCGACTTTATGGCGACGATGAGCCACGAGCTGCGTACGCCGCTCAACAGTATCCTCGGTTTCAGCGAGGTCCTCGGGTCGATCTCGGTCTTGAACGATAAGCAGAAGCGGTACGTCCAAAATATCAACGAGTCGGGGCATATTCTCCTGACGATGATCAATAACATCCTCGATATGGCGCGGCTGGAAGCCGGCCGTCTGGAGGCGGCGCCGGTTCACTTCCGGATCGAGCTGATCGTCGACGCCCAGATCGATATGGCGCGCCCCCTGGCCGACCGAAAGAATATCGAGCTGATCTCCCGGATCGAGCCGAATCTCCCGGCGATGTTCCAGGACGAGTCGCGGCTGCAGCAGATCCTCAATAATCTTCTCTCCAACGCGATTAAGTTCACTCCCGAGGGGGGGAAGATCACGGTGGAGGTTCGCCGGGTCGATTGGGTTCCCCCCGTTAAAGAACAGGACACGGACGAGGAGATCACCCGCTTCGCCGACAGCGGAGGCGAAAAGGCGCTGGAACTGCGGGTGCAGGATTCCGGCGTCGGGATCGCCGAGGCCGACCTGGCCGTGATCTTCGAGAAGTTCCGCCAGGCCGGAGGGAAGGGGGACGACGACACGATCACCCGCCAGTACGGCGGCAGCGGGCTGGGGCTTTCGATCGTTAAGGAGCTGTGCCGCCTGTTAAGGGGAGATATTACCGTCGAGAGCCGGGTGGGATACGGCAGTACGTTTATTGTCCTCGTCCCCTGGGAACTGAAGTCCCCCGCGCTGAACCCCTCGCCGATGATGAACGAGATTCAAGAGTTTTCCCGCGCCGGGCAGCTTCCCCGTGCGTCCGGGCGGCCGCTGGAGCAATAAGGGATACGCAAGTGCCGGTTTCGATGAAAGAGACAATAAAATCCGCGGTGATCGGCCTTTTGGCCCTCGCCGGGCTGATCCTCTACCTCAGTACGCGCCCGAAGCCCCCTCGGCAGTGGACCGACACCGAGGCGGGAGAGATTCTTTTCCCAGGTTTTACCGACGCGTCGCTGATGCGGCGTGTTACCATCGCCCGGATCGGCGGCGACGGCCAGCTCGAGCGTCTGGAGCTGCGCAGCCAGGGGCAGGAGTGGAAGATCGCCACCCGTTCGATGGCCCCGGCGGAAAACAGCGAGCGGATCGCCTCGATCGCCTCGCCGCTGGTGGGACTCACCGCGCTGTCGGTCGTGCCGCGCGGGGAGACGAACGACCGGCTCCTGCGCGAGTGTCATTTGATCGACCCGACCAAAGCGCTTGGGGAAGAGATCGCCGACTCGGGGATCTTTCTGGAGATCTTGGGAGAAGACGACGCGCTTCTGGCGAAGATGATCATCGGCAGCCAGCCGGCGGAAAGCTCGGCGGTGCGCGATCTGCGGTACGTTCTCCCCGACGGGAGCGATCGGGTGATGACGGTCGATTTTTCGGCCGAGACGGCCGAAAGCGCCGGCCAGCACAAAAGCGAGCCGTACGCCGACCGCCTCTCGGCCGATCCGCTCGATTGGATGAACCGGTCGCTTTTGCGCCTCAGCCGCTGGAAGATCGCCGAGCTGTCGCTGTTCGACTACCGTTGGGAAGAAGAGAAGCTCCGCCCCGTCGATTTTCTCCGGGCCGAGCAGGATCCGGAGCGGTCGCTCGATTTGGTCTGGCAGGTGAAACAGCACCTGAGGTTCGAAGACGGCCAACCGAAAGAAGAGGAGCTCCCGGAGGAGGGGAGCGACGAGGCGAAACAGCTGGGGAAGACGTTCAACCGCTGGGCCGACCTGCTCGGGAAACTGTCGTTCATCGACCTGAGGCGAAAAGCGGATCCGCTTCCGGAGATGTTTCGCCGGCACGCCCCGATCCAAGAGATCGCCGCCTCGGCCGATGAGCTGGCGCTTTTGGGGTTCCATATCGCCGACCACGATCCGCGCGCGCCGGAGTCGATCGATCCGTTCCTGTGCGGGGGCGCCGGCGAAATCGAGCTGACGATGACCGACGGGACCTGTTTTCGGCTGATCATCGGCGCCGAGCGGGGGGACGGTTCCCGCTGGTCGATCGTTACCTGCCGGTTCGACCCGTCCTTCTTCCCCGAGGTGCCCGAGGCCGACAGCGCCGCGCGAAGCCAGCGCGAGATGGATATCGCCCAGGGAGAAAAGAGCGCCGGGGAGGCCTCCCGGCGGCTGGACGACTGGTTCTTCTTAATTCCTCAAGAGATGACCGTCGGGGGCGGGGGCCTTTGAGCAAACAGTCCCGGGGGTAGAATA
>CADBTE010000254.1 GCA_902797455.1 uncultured Planctomycetota bacterium
TGATGTTTGTTTGTTGTTGTTTGGAGAGTAGGGGGATCTTTTCCAACTAACCGCGGGTCTTGCGGCCGGTTTTTTGGCGTGATGTGGCCGGTCGGTTTTCGGCCGCTCGTCCTGCTCCTTTGCTGCCCCCCTGATGGGTCTGTCGGCTTGCTGCCCTTTGCTGGTGGATGACTAGGATCGTGAGCGTGACTTTTTGTGGGGGGCAGCGTGATGGCGTTTTGATGAGAGTTGCTGTGTGTGTTTTGTTTTTTCTTGATGTCTTTGTTTTTTTGTTTGCCTCCGGCGGCCCCTGCCCGGGGAGGGCAAGCGCAGCGCGCTTGACCGCGAAAGCCGCCGAGCCCTTTTTGAATAGGACGATCACTAGGGCAACGACACGGTCTGTTGGACCGCTGGTCAGTTTTTCATTTCCTATATGAGGCAGCGCCTGCAGCGCGGCCGAACGGCTGCCCCATAAATAGCCAAGGGAATAGTGCCCGTCGCGGCTCGTGACCCGCCGGGCCTCCCGGCCGCGGTCCGTTGGACCGCTGACTATTCCCTTATTTCTGTTATGAGGCAGCGCCCGCAGCGCTGACGAACGGCTGCCCCACAAATAGTCATGGGTATAGTGCCCGTCGCGGCTCGCGACCCGGCCTCCCGGCGCTACTTATTGACCTGGATCAACACCATCTCCCACGCCCCAACCTCAGGAAGCTCAAACGCCCGATAAACACCGTCTGTCTCACCGGCGCGGACAACACTCTCGTTCCCCTCCCGATCATAAACGGTGACACTCTCCGCCTCGGTCCTAATCTTCATAACCGGCTTCTGCGCGGCGTCGTACGTCGCGTTCAAAAAGACCAGCGCCGTCGGTTCCCCTCGATCGTCCACTCGAACCCAAAGATTCCCCCGCTCAAAACTGTCAACCCACGCGGCCAGACGATCCTTCGATAACCAACGCATCAGCCGCTTCAGCTGACACTGCTTCGGATACGACAGAAAGTAATTCCACGGATGATACCCAGATACGGCAACCCGCCCCCCAAACGAGTTCTCGAAAATCACCATACTGGCCGGAGCCATTACCGCCCCCGAGTAATCGACCAGCCTCGCCAGAACCCTCGCGCTCGGATTCGTCGGCTTAAAACCATAAGCCCGATCCCGCCAGAACGACTGCCGCTGATCCCGATCGATCCCGGCAAACTCCCCGTTTAGCTCATCGTCCGTGTACTGCTCAATCGAATCGACCGCGTACTCGGCGTCAACCTCCGCTCCGGTCAGTTCGTTTCGACCCGCGCCGTTCAAAACAGATAATCCGGCTTGGTCAAGATAAACACCACGCGATAAAATTCCGTCTGTCTCTTCCGGTGTAATCCCCATTAAATAACCGTTCGATACCAAAACCACCGGCGAACCCTCGTCACGATACGCGATCGGAATCCCCGCGTCGGCGATCGCGCGCATCGACTGACTTATCGAATTCCACGCCGGATTGTCCGCGTCCGTCCGCTTCCACATCGGGAATACACCCGCCGTCGGCTTTCTGCTCAATTGGGCGGCAATTTTGTCGTAAAACGGACGCCACGCCGCCAGTTCGGCGATTAACGGCTCGTAATAACTGACCGGCTCGTGATTCATCGTCATCACGTTAAATGCCGCGCCCGTGCTCCCCGCAGCCATGTACACCGCCGCCTCTAACGCCGTAATATGGCGCGATTTCTGAAGCGGCGCGTATGGGAAATTCTCGATCTCCGACTGGATCACGCGAACCTCCGGTGGCAGAAGCGAAACCTGACGGCCGATATCATGCGCCTTGCTCATGAGATCGCTGACGTAGTCCTGCATATAAAAACCGCCGCCCGGCCGCCACCACACGGGCGCGCCGTTCGGACCGGCCAGTGTCTTGGCCCATCGGGCAAAATCGTAACCCTCCTCATATCGCTCACCCGTCATGAATCCTAACGGCAGGCCCGGACGAACCTCGTGGACCGTCTTTTCGATCAGCGCGAATAACTCGTTGATCGAATCGCTGTTGCATTCGTGGACCAGTGCCCGGATCTTCATATCGCCCATCTGGCCGGCAAGCTCCTCACGCGTTACCGTCCGACCGAGCTTCTTGTTGATTCGCTCCATACATATGTCGCAATAACAGCAGCTCCCGGCATTGCCAACACTGTCGATCCAGTGCCCGCAGCGAACGTCGTCGTCGATCCAAATGTAATCGGGATCCGCTTCGGCCATCGCCGTGTAAATCGTTACGATCCGATCACGAAAGATCGGCTGATTCATGCAAAGCGTTCCCTCGGCCACCCGGCCGTCTAGTGTTATCGCCCTGGGATACTCCGGGCCGATCGCCAGCGGTAATGCCTCCGGGTGATGACCGATTGTGCAGAGGATGTTGATGCCGCTCCGGTATCCGTGCGCCTTCGCCTGCGCGATACGGTCTTTCATGATCGAAATACGGCTCAAAAACAGATCGATCGGCGGCGGGGTATGTACCGGATCGGTGAAAAAGGTCAGCTCGTCGGTCACTCCCGGATAACGGTCGAGAATCGCCAACAGATCGTTGTATCGATCACCGTCCTCCCAGATGTTCAGTCCCAGACGAAAAGAAATCGAGGCGCGCTCCAGCGGCGTCTGATAATCGGCCGCGGCGCTCTCCTCGCACCTCGCCGCGGCGGTGAGCAGGGAGAAGAACAGAATACTTGTCAACAGAACGGAAAGACAATGGGAGCGAAATTTCATCTGGCCGAGCTTCCTAAACGTGAAAGGTGAACGGGGTTCTTTGAATTGTATAAGGATAAGTCTACTTCCCCGGCGCGCGAAAGTCAATTTTTCCCGGACGGCTTTTGAGCTGTAGAAATCGGGCTTTCGTCCTGCTATACTGTGAAAAATGCCTGTGCCCGCTAAAAGCGATAGAAACCACGCTGAAAATATTTCCGCAGGAGCGACGCGATAATGATGAGATACCCCCTTCTTTGCCTGGGACTGATCCTCGCCTCGGCTTGGAGTTGGGCGGCCGAAAATGAAAAGAACGCCCCCCTGAGCGAACCGGGGATTGTCCTGTCCTTCGACGATTCGGGGAATCTCCCCCTCTGGGCGGAACAGATCGAACTGTTTCAAAAGTATGGCGCTCGAGCGACGTTCTTTGTTACGAACCCCGCCGAATTAAGTGACGCCGAAGCGGCCGCCCTGAGGAAACTCGCTGATAGCGGCATGGCGATCGGTGTTCATGGTGTTCATCATGTCGCCTCGGTCGACTATGTCAATGAATATGGAGTGGAGGCGTTTTTAGACGATGAGGTGCGTCCCGCTCTGGAGACACTGCGAAATGTCTATGGGCTGAATCCCACCTCGTTCGCCTATCCGTACAGCCAAGGGGATGCCCGAACCGACGCGGCGCTCAAAACCTTGTTTCGCCATGTTCGAACCGGTTATTCTTCCGGTAAGCCGCTGGCCGAAAGTGATCCGTTCTTTATCCCCTTGGGGAAGGTCGATCAGGTTTTTACGATTGGGGCCTGGAGCTGCGATATGGCTACCCAAAAGGTCGTGGAACATCAGGTCTATCCGGCGCTGGAGCGGATCAAGGAGCGATCGGAGATAATTGTCTTTTTAGCGCATACAATCTCGCCTGAAGGGAAAAAGTACTTTATCAAACCGGATATCCTGGAAATGATTATCCAAAAGTGCTCCGAATTGGGACTGAATTTCTATACGTTCGACGATCTTCCCAGCCGGTGGCCTGAACAGAACTAAAAGGGAGGTTTGGGATATGCGGACTATCGCTTTGACTATCGTGACGCTTCTAACCCTCGCTTCCTCCGCGGTTGTGGCGCAGGAACAGAAAAA
>CADBTE010000255.1 GCA_902797455.1 uncultured Planctomycetota bacterium
CTTCAAAAGAACCCCCCACCAGGCGAGAATCTGCTGCGTGGGAACGTCGTAGCGGGTCGACAGATACTCCAGCGGGGACTCGATATTGTATCGGGTACGCAGGCGCGACCAGCGCGAGACGATAAAGAAGATACCGACGAAACAGGCCAGCGAAATGGGAACCGCCCACCAAATGTAGACGGTGAACCCGGTGGTGTAGGCAATCTTCGCGTAGGCGGTGAACGCCACGGCGCTGTAACCGGAGACGTGATGTGAAACTCCCAAGAGCCACCAGGGCATCTTTCCGCCGCCGGTGAAGTAATCTTTCGTGTTTTTGATCAATACGGAGGTGAACAGGCCGATCCCGATCATCACGACAAAGAACAGCGCCATCACCCCCCAGTCGAGTTTGGTCATTTCGTACATTGGTCTTTTGCTCTCTTGCGTATAGTACTGGTGGTTGTTTTTAGCGTATGGTTGAACTTATTGCCCGCCGAAGATGCCGAAGCAGCGGAACTAAATCATCCGCGAGCTTCTCGAGAGCTCCGGGCCGGATCGGAAATCGGAGGGTCCAGATGAAAGCGTCTGTCTCATACCCCCCCTGCTCGAAGGAGGCGCGGTCACCCTAGGAGAAAACCGACCGGGCAGCCGCCGGCGCGATCACGCCGATGAGAACCGTCGCTTGTTTCACCATCCCCCCCCTCGCTAAAAAAACAGCCCTTGTCACGTGAAAGATCACTCTTCGGCCTTTTCCAGAAGCGGAACCAGATCGTCAGCGAGCTTCTCCAACCCGCCCGGCTTCATCGGGAAGACGTCGTACCAGATATAGGCCTGAGGCTCGTATCCCCCCTGCTCGAACGACTCGAGATCGGGGAAATATTCATAGACGCCATTGGTGTAGCCGATCACGTGAACCGGGAACGAAACCCTCTCGCACAAGAACCGATTCAGGTGGCAGAAGGTCTCGAACGGCGTGGTCACGAAGACATGATTCCCGAAGGCGACCGCCTGATAGAGCGCTTCGGCGTAATGCTCGGTGTCGTTCTCAAGGGCGGCAAGCCGATCGGCCTCCCAGCGGTCAAAGCGTTCTTTCCAATCGTCGCGGCCGGAAAACGATTTGCGAAATTCCTCGGCCTTGGCACGAATGGTCTCGGCATCGAATCGGTCGAACTCGGAACGAAGCACCGCGCTGGCGACGTTGAAATGGCCCCGCGGCTCAGCGTTTTTAAGCTGATCGGCCACCGATTCAACCAGGACGCGTCCCCAGCGGAGCATCTCTTCCGGAGAGGCGTTCCGGCAGGGGGAACTGAGGTTTCCCGCGGCGCCCTGAAGGACAAACGGCTCTGTCTGTTCGCCAAACGTCTCATTGACCGCCGCGGCGGCCGCGCCGGGCCATTCGGCACCGATGAGCTGATCACTCCAGGAAGTCGGGTGCATCGCGTATTGGATCAAAACCGCTTTGAACGTCCCGTCGGCCCGGCGGAACCCGACCGCCGGGACACGGTGGTCGGTCACGGCTTTGGCGGCATCGGGATTCCCCAGATTAGCCCTTTCCCCCGGGGGAGGATCGTTGCGGCGGTCATACGACAAGGCGGCCTCCCCCTGAACGACAACCATCGTACACGGTTCGGCTGACTCCACGGCACGCACAGCCGCCTTGACCAGGCGTTCAATATAGTATCCCTCGAAGTACCAAGGGTCTTTCACCGCGGCGATAGCCGCGGTGGCGGGCCCCGAATGGGTATGCGTCGTGGAGATCACCACACGATCGGCGGGGACACCGGTCGCCTCGGAAATTTTCCCGCGCAGCATCACGGTATCCTCCGGTTTCAGACCGATCAGATCCGAGACCGTCCAGAGAATTTGCTGCGAGTCGTTCTTCACAAAGAGGGCTCGAGCGAAGACACGGGAGCGGATTCCTTCGTGCGGCGCTTTGCGCGCGGCGTACCCCCCCATCAGCACCGGGCGATCGGGGGTGATATCTTCATGCGCGGCGCCGACAGTCAATGTTTCGGCGGCGACGGCCAAAACCGACCGGGCCGCGGCAAGCATCACCGCCACAGCAGCGGCAAAAAAGATCAATTGTTTCATCTGATCATCTCTCTTAAGAAAATGTGCTGCCGGCGGGAAAGGTCACTCCTCGGCCTTTTCCAGCAGCGGAACCAGATCGTCAGCGAGCTTCTCCAGCCCGCCCGGCTTCATCGGGAACGCGTCGTACCAGATATAAGACCGGGGCTCATATCCTCCCTGCTCGAACGACCCGAGATCGGGGAAGTAGTTATAGAGGCCATTGGTGTAGCCGATCACGTGAACCGGGAACGAAACCCGATCACTCAAGAACCGATTCAGATGGCAGAAGGTCTCGAAGGGGGTGGTCACGAAGACATGATTCCCGAAGGCGACCGCCTGATAAAGCCCTTCGGCGTAATGCTCCGTGTCGTTTTCAATGGCGGCAAGACGATCGGCCTCCCAGCGGTCGGAGCGTTCGTTCCAATCGTCGCGGCCGGAATACGATTTGCGAAATTCCTCGGCCTTGGCACGAATAGTCTCGGCATCGAATCGGTCGAACTGAGAACGAAGCACCGCGCTGGCGACGTTAAAATGGCTCTGCGGCTCGGCGTTTTTAAGCTGATCGGCCACCGATTCGACCAGGACGCGTCCCCAGCGGAGCATCTCTTCGGGAGGAGCCTTTCGGCAGGGGGAACCGAGGTTTCCCGCGGCGCCCTGAAGAACAAACGGCTCGGTCTGTTCACCAAACGTCTCGTTGACCGCCACGGCGGTCGTGCCGGGCCATTCGGCACCGATGAGCTGGTCGCCCCAGGAAGTCGGATGCATCGCGTATTGGATCAAGATCGATTTGAACGATCCGTCGGCACGTTTGAATCCGACCGCCGGAACGCGATAGTCGACCACCGCCTTGGTGGGATCCGGCGACGGCGCCGCGCCGTCACCGGCCACCGGTGTGTTGCGGCGATCATGCGACAAGGCGGCCTCCCCCTGGACGACAACCATCGTACACGGTTCGGCTGACTCGACGGCACGAACAGCCGCCTTGATCAATCGCTCGATGTAGTATCCCTCAAAATACCAGGGATCTCTCACCGCGGCGATCGCGGTGGTGGCCGGACCGGAATGGTTATGTGTCGTGGAGATCACCACGCGATCGGCGGGGACACCTGTTGCCTCGGAAATCTTCCCGCGAAGCATTGCGGTATCCTCCGGGTCCAGACCGATCAGATCCGAGACCGTCCAAAGGATCTGCTGCGAGTCGTTCTTCACGAAAAGCGCTCGGGTGAAAATGCGGGAACGTATTCCTTCGTGAGGCGCGTTGCGCGCGGCATACCCCCCCATCAGCACCGGGCGATCGGGGGTAATATCCTCATGCGCGGCGCCGACGGTCAATGTTTCGGCGCCGTTGGCCGAAACCGGACGGACCACGGCGAGTGTCACCGCCAGGGCAGCGGCAAGAAGGATTATCTGCTTCATCTGATTGTCTGTCCTGCAAAAACATAAAATCCGTGGGAAAGGTCACTGCGAGACCTTTTCCAGCAGCGGAACCAGATCGTCGGCGAGTTTTTCCAAACCGCCCGGCTTCATTGGGAAGGTATTGTACCAGACATAGGCCTCCGGCTCGTAACCTCCTTGTTTATACGATTCCATATCGGGGAAGTAATCGTAGGAACCGTTGGTATAGCCGACCACGTGAACCGGGAACGAAACACGATCGCACAAGAATCGATTCAGGTGGCAGAAGGGTTCGAACGGCGCGGTCACGAACACATGCTTCCCAAAGGCAACCGCCTGGTAAAAACCGTCGACTTGAAGATCGGTACCGTTCTCAAGGGCCGCGAGCCGGCCGGCTTCCCAACGGTTGAAAAACTCTACCAAATCGGGCCGGCTTTGAAATGTTTGACGATACTCCTGGGCCTTGGCGCGAATGGTCTCGGGGTCCAATCGGTCGTATTCCGAGACAATCACGGCACTGGCCACGTTGAAATGGTCTTCCGCCTCGCCGTTTTTAAGCTGGTCGGCCACCGCTTCGGTCAAGACACGGCCCCAGCGGAGCATTTCTTCAGGCGCGGCTCTTCGGCAGGGAGAACTTAAGTTCCCGGCGGCGCCCTGAAGGACGAACGGTTCGGTCTGTTCACCGAAGATTTCGTTGATCGCCGTGGCGGTCGCTCCGGGCCACTCGGAGCCGATGAGCTGGTCGCCCCAGGAGGTCGCGTGCATCGCGTACTCGATCAAAACCGCTTTAAACGATCCGTCGGCACGACGGAACCCGACCGCCGGAACACGCTTGTCGGTCTCGGCCTTCGAGACATCGGCGTTTCCCAGCGCGGGCTCCCCCGGGGGCGGGTCGTTGCGGCGGTCGTACGATAAGGAGGCCTCTCCCTGCGCGACAACCATTGTGCACGGCTCCGCCGACTCGACGGCGCGAACCGCGGTTGTGACCAAACGCTCGGCGAAGTATCCGTCAAGATACCAGGGGTCTTTCAGCATCGCGTTCGTCGAGGGACCTGAGTGAGTGTGCGTCGCCGAAATCGCGACTCGGTCGACAGGAACACCGGTCGCCTCGGATATCTTCTTCGCCAACTCGGCGGAGTCTTTCGGCTCCAGACCGACCAAGTCGGAGACGGTCCATAAAATCTGCTGCGAGCCGCTCTTGACGAAAAGCGCCCTGGTGAAAATGGGGGTACGAACCCCCTCGTGCGGGGCGGTTCGCGCGGCGTATCCCCCCATCAATACGGGACGATCGGGGGTGATATCTTCGTGAGCGGCACCGACTAAGAATGTTTCGGCGGCCGTCAGAGGAAACGCGGCCGCGAGGGCGGCAAAAAACACGAGGAACAATCCGAGACGTTTCATCAGTTTGGGTCCTCCTTAAGGGAACAGCTGCGTTATCTGTTGATTAAGCTTTCAGGGCGTCGGCGACCTTTTTGATCGCCTGGAAGTAGGTCTCGATCGCCTCGGGATCGTCGTGCTTAAACCACGGGACCTGGATCACCGTATCGCTGACCGACTCGGTCACCGGGCAGGCCCCCTTCCCCTGACGAACATCGCGCTGACCGAAAGCCAATGCCGTCGGCTTCCCCTGATGGATGAGATCGGCAGAGTGGAACATCGGATGCAGGTGGAGCGGCTCGTTGACACCGTTGACACAGCGCATCCCTTCGGCGCGGACGTAATCGCAGAAGTCCTGAGCGCTGGTCCCCCCAAACTGGGCCGCGTCGTAATGACAGCAGGGGAGATACCACCCCCCCTTGGTCGAACCGCTTCCCGCCTTGGGACGATGGGCGCGAAGACCGGGAATCGTCTCAAGCTTATCCATAAAGCGGTTCATCGCCCGATCGATTTCGGCCACACGCTCGGGATAATGCTTCAGCTGAACACGTCCCATCGCCGCGCAGGTCTGGTTCATACGATGCTTGACACCCCCCAAGGCGATTCCGATATAGGGGAGCAGATCGGGGGAAGTGATCTGCCGATCGACCGGATTATACCGGCTCGGGGCACCGGTTCTCTCGTAGTGAGCGAACGCGATGGCGCGCTCGTACAAATAGCGGTCGTCGGTCAGCAGCATTCCCGCCTCGCCGATGGCAAACGCCTTGCCGGTCATCATGCTGAGCCCGGCGACATCGCCCAAGGTTCCGCAGAAACGCCCCTTGTAACGGGACCCGACCGCGTGGGAGACA
>CADBTE010000256.1 GCA_902797455.1 uncultured Planctomycetota bacterium
CAGGCCGTTCTCGGGGTAGGGGTCGCGCTCACCAAAGCCGCGGAACTCCACTCCCAGGCGCTGTCGCTTCTCAAGCCGGAGGAGATTCGGTACGTTACCAGCGAGAGTTTCTCGATCTTCTGCGCGCAGACCCACTATGGTCATACGATCTCGGCGGTCAATCAGGCGAAGAACGTGATTGATCTGATGGAGAAGGTCAACGGCGCGGCGATGTACGACGCCGCGGAGACGCTCCTGCCGCTCACCTCGCCGCGTTTCATCGAGGTGCTCAAAAAAATCGAGCCGGGTATGTTCGAGGAAGTCACCGTCAGCGGGCAGGTCTGCCAAAGGGTTTCGACCCCCGCGGGTAATATCGTCATCGGCGGTCCGGAGGACAATACCTGGGATTTGGACGCCATCGAGGACCTGGTCTGTCTGATCGACCTGGGCGGGAACGATACGTACAAAGAGGGTTCCTGCAGCCCGAAACGGCCGATCCTTCTGGTTCTCGACCTGGGGGAAGGGGACGATACCTTCGAAGGGACCAAAGCGGGGATCCAAGGGGGGGCGATACTCGGTGTCTCGATCCTGTATAACGAAAAAGGAAACGATTTTTACCGTGCCCGTGACATCGCCCAGGGGGGCGCGATCGGCGGAATCGGCATCTTAATCGATATGGATGGGAACGACCGCTATTTGGGGTTCAAACGGGTTCAAGGGTGCGCGATGGAGGGTTTCGGCGCGATCATCGATCGCGGCGGCGATGACCAGTATCGCGCGGCCCTGCTGGCTCAGGGACTCGGGAATCCCCGAGGATTCGGTCTCCTTTTTGATCAGTCCGGGGATGACTACTACTACGTCGGCGGTTACTACGAGGACTCCTACCCCGAACATCCGGGCTACGACGGCTGGGGACAGGGGATCGGCGCCGGGGTGCGCGGGGTCGCCTGCGGCGGTATCGGTGTTCTCCTGGAAGGGGAAGGGAACGATACCTACGAGTACGACTACTTCGGACACGGCGGCGGATATTGGATGGCGCTCGGTTTCCTGCGCGACTTCAGCGGCGATGATGTCCGTGTCGGGGCGACCCTGAAATCCTATACGAACAACGCCCGCACCCAGGAGCGCTGGCAGCGTTTCAGCAACGGGTTTGGCTGCCACTATGCCTTGGGTTTTCTTTTTGACGATGCCGGAAACGACCGATACAACGGGACGATCATGGGGCTGGGAATGGCCTGGGACCTGTCGGCCGGTTTCCTGGTCGATTTTTCCGGCGATGACACCTATGAGGCGACCGGCGGCCTGACCCAGGGGACCGGCGCCGAGGGGAGTCTCGGGTTCCTCCTGGACTACCGCGGAGAGGATCGGTACCTTGGCCGCGGGCAGGGGTACGCCAGCAGCGGCATCACCTATCACCAGGCGTATGACTGCGGCGGAAACTTCAGTTTCGTCGTCGATCACGGCGGGACGGATCAATACGGCTGCGGCGCGAAGAACAACATGATGAGTCAGCGCGGGACACCGCAGGGGTTCATTATCGACCGGCCCACCGATGAGGAACTGGCCGCCGCCGGCGAAGAGGATTCCGAGGAGAAACAGACCCACCACGCGGCCCGGCGTCCCATTCCGGACAACGGCACGCCGAACACGGTCGATTACTCGCTGGAGCAGACCCAGCGCTCCTTCAGCTCGGCGCGGGGCTCGCAGTCAAACGGCTGGGGGCCGACCCCTCCGTTCTGGGGCATGATGGGCGGACGCCGCTGAGAGGAAAGCGCGTCAGCGTCTGTTTCTTACCCAAAAACAAGCGCCGGGGACTATAAGTTTGCTCCGGCGCTTGTTTTATTCCCTTCTTTTCGAGGTACTGTTGAAATTTGTTTTTTCACCCCTTATAATGTTTTCCGGTGGTGAAAGCAAACTGCCCGCGGCAACGTTTCCTTTTTCCTTCGCGGTCAAAGGGAATGCCGTCGGGCTCGGACTTAAATGAGAGTTACGTTACCGTCTCAACAATCATAACGAGGAACCAAAGATGAAACAAACCTTTACCCGTCGTAATTTCCTTAAGACGACAGCCCTGGGCGCCGCGGCGGCCAGTACGCTTTCCGTCGCTCGTTCCGCCCATGCCGCCGACGGCGGCAAGATTCGTGTCGGCCTGATCGGCTGCGGTGGACGCGGCCGCGGCGCGGCGAAAAACGCTCTGGACGCCTGTGAGGATGTTGAGCTGGTGGCCATCGGCGATGCTTTTGCCGCCAATGCCGTCGGCGCCCTGGAAGGGTTCAAGCAGATGTACGAGGATCGTGTCTCGGTCACCGACGAGACGACCTTCAGCGGCCTGGAGTGCTACAAGGACATCATCCCCCTGTGCGATGTTGTTCTTCTTTGTGAAACCCCGGGTTTTCGCCCGATTTCGCTGCGCGCCGCTGTCGAGGCCGGCAAGCATGTCTTCTGTGAGAAGCCGGTCGCCGTCGACGCCCCCGGCATCAAGTCGGTGCTCGAGTCGGCCGAGATCGCTAAAAAGAACAATACCAACTTGGTTTCCGGTCTGTGCTGGCGTTATGATTACAACGTTCGTGACATGATGCAGCGCGTCCTTGACGGTGCCATCGGCGACATTGTCTCTTCCCGTCTGACCTACCTGACCTCCCGCCTGTGGACCCGTCCGCGCGTTGACGGTGATACCGAAATGGCGTTCCAGGTTCGGAACTGGTACAACTTCGCTTGGCTTTCGGGCGACTTCAACGTGGAGCAGCATGTCCATACCCTCGATAAGGCCCTCTGGGCGATGGGGAATGAGCCGCCGGTTTGCGCCTACGGTCTCGGCGCTCGGATGCAGCGCGTCGAGCAGCCCGCCTACGGCGATATCTTCGACTCGATGGCGACGGTCTTCGAGTACCCCAATGGGGTGACCCACTATTCCTACTGCCGTCAGCAGAATGGCTGCTGGGGGCAAAACGAGGCGATCTTCGCCGGTACCAAGGGGACCGCGACGATCCTCGGTGAGGCTGTTATCAAGGACTACGCGGGCAACGTCATCTACAAGCAGGAGAAAAAGCCGTCTGATATGTACCTGATCGAGCATCAGGAGATGTACAACGCGATCAAGAGTGGCAACGTCATCAACAACGGTCTGTACATGGCCCGCGCGACGATGATGGGGATCATGGCCCGTGAGGTCTGCTACTCTGGTGCCCGGATGACTTGGGACGAGGCGATGGAGCTTCCCGCGATTCGCCCGACCGGCTATACCTTCCAGTCCGATCCGCCGACCCTCCCCGACGAGCAGGGCCGCTACAAGGTTCACATCCCCGGCGAGGGAGTGGCCTATCATCAGGTCGTCCGCGGCTAGTTCGTTTTAGCTCACCGGCGTGAGAACACACCGGAACCACAGGCGGTTCATTCGATCCGGAGATCCTTGGGCGAGTGAACCGCTTGTTTGTATCGCTGTTATGGAAATAATTTCCACTGGTTTTTTGGATGGGGGAGTGTATGCCTTTTGAAATTCGATCGATGACGCGCGGCGATTGGGACCAGACAGCCCATATGATCCGTCGGTCGCTGAACGGATGGTATCTCAAAAACCGCGGCTTCGAATTGGTTACCGGGGGCGATGAGACGATGCTCCTGTTTCCGCGCGTCTACGAGGCGCTCGATCCCGGCTGCGCGCTGCTGGCGGTGGATACCGAAACCGGTCGAATCGCGGGAAGCTGTTTTTACCATCCCCGCGAAAGGCATGTGTCGCTTGGGATGATGAACGTTGATCCCGATTACTTCGGCCGTGGAGCGGGGAGCGCTATTTTGCGCGAAATCACTCGCATTGCCGACGAGCTTGCCCTGCCGCTGCGGCTGGTTTCCAGCGCGATGAATCTCGATTCGTTCGCGCTTTACAATCGGTACGGCTTCGTCCCCACCGGTTTTTATCAAGACACGGTGGTGGAAATCCCGCAGCGAGGTTTTCCCCTTCAGGTACCGGACGGTATGATGGCCCGCGACGCCCGGGCCGACGATATCGAAAAGATTACCAGGTTGGAGGAGTCGATCTGCGGTATTCGCCGTCAGAAGGATTGGCGGTTCTTCTTCGAAAACAAAGATCGCATCTGGGGACTGAGCGTCCTGGAAGACGGCCGCGGCGAGCTTCGCGCCGTCTGCGCCTCGGTGCTCGATCCCGGCAGCCACATGATCGGTCCGGCGGCGGCCCGCGGCGAGGAGGAGTGCCTGGCCCTTATTCTGCGCGAGCTGAACCGTTATCCCGGCAATAAGCCTGTTTGCCTGGTTCCTTCCAGCGCTTTGAAAATACGGCGGCATCTGGCCGGGTTGGGGGCGCGGCTGTGTGAGACCCACATTGCCCAAGTTCGGGGGGAAGATTTTCCTGTCTCCGGAATAGTGATCCCCAGCTTCATGCCGGAGACCGCGTAATCAATCGGGGTATTAGCGCTTCAGCAGCTCGGCCAAACAGCGCCCGGTCGCCGACTGCGCGCATCGGGCGACCTGTTCCGGGGTTCCCTCGGCAACGATCTGACCACCGGCATCCCCCGCGCCCGGGCCCAGGTCGACAATGTAGTCGGCCGCCGTCATCATTTGCGTGTTGTGTTCGATGATCACCAGAGAATGGCCGATTTCCAGCAGGTGGTTAAAGCTGTTTAAAAGCTGGATGATATCGGCGAAATGAAGTCCTGTCGTCGGTTCGTCCATGAGGAACAGACAGCGCCCCTTCTTGGTGGTTTGGAGGTAAGCCGCCAATTTCAAACGCTGGGATTCTCCCCCGGAGAGTGTGTTGGCCGGCTGCCCCAGCCGAAGGTACTCTAATCCGACATCCTTCAAATTTTTGAGTTTCTGCTGAATTTTGCTGTTGTTTCGGAAGAAGGTGAAGGCCTCGTGCACCGTCATATTGAGGACTTCGGCAATATTGCGGCCTCGATAAAGAACGTTGAGAATCTCTTGCTGATACCGTTTTCCCCCGCACTGAGGGCATTTCACGAACATATCGGCCATGAATTGCATGTCGATCGTTAGGAATCCTTCCCCTTTGCAGGTATTGCAGCGGCCGCCGTCGACGTTGAAGCTGAAATAGCCCGCCCCATATCCCTTCGATTTGGCTTCGGGGGTTTCGGCGAAGACGTTTCGGATATCGTCAAAGATCTTGAGGTAAGTCGCCGGGTTGCTGCGCGGGGAGCGGCCGATCGGCAGCTGGTCGACTAAGATCACGTCATCGATTTGCTCGGCGCCGAGAATTCTGTCGTAAGGAAGGGGGGCAGGAACATTGCTGTTCCCGCGATGACGGGCCAAGGCCCGATAGAGAGTCTCCTCAATAAGGGTGCTTTTGCCGCTCCCCGAGACTCCCGTGACCAGACACAGAACGCCAAGGGGAAATATCGCGTGGATGTTTTTTAGATTATGGCCCGAAGCACCGGTGAGCTCTAAAAAGCCGTTTTCGAGAATACGGCGGTTTGGACGGGTCATCCCGCCGCGCTGGCCGCTGAGATAGCTCCCCGTCACACTTTTGGGATCGCGGCAGATTTCCTCATAGGTCCCCTGGAACACGATCTGGCCTCCGTCTTGGCCGGCGTCCGGCCCGATTTCAACGATCCGATCACTGGCGCGAAGAATCGTCGGCTCGTGTTCCACCGCGACAACCGTATTTCCCCGGTCTCGCAGCGACAAAATCGAACGGAGGAGTTTTTGGATATCGCACGGATGAAGGCCGACAGAGGGCTCGTCAAGGATATAGAGCATATCGACCAGCGAGGAACCCAGGACGGTTGTCAGAGAGACTCGCCGCTGTTCCCCCTCGCTGAGTGTCCGAAGCGGCCGTTGGAGCGTCAAATAGCCGAGGCCGACCTGGTCGAGATAGGAGAGTCGGTTTTTGATTTGAAGAAGGATCGTTTGGCCGATGGAACGTTCATAGTCGGTCAGCTCGACATTCCCCAAGAACTGCGCCGCCTCGGTAATCGACATCTCGGACAGTTCACTGATGTTCTTTCCCCCGATTGTTACCGCCAGCGCCTCGGGACGCAGCCGCGCCGAGCCGCAAAGGGGACAGGCCCGGTAGCTGCGCCAGCGGCTGAGGAAGACACGAATATGCATCTTATATTTTTGGCGCTGGAGCCGGCTAAAAAAGCCGTTGATGCCGTCGTAACCCGTTCCGCGTTTCCCGTTGAGAAGCAGGTCCATCTCCCGCTTTGTCAGTTCACCGACAGGAACGTCTGTTCTTAAGCCGACCGTCTCGGCCGCGCGGAAGAGTTCCTGATACTTGTACCGGTAAGAGGGACTGTTCCAAGGGGCGATAGCCCCGTCTTTGAGCGATTTTTTCTTGTCGGGGATGATCTTGTTCAGCTCAAAGGTCATCAGGTTTCCGAATCCCTCACACAAGGGACAGGCGCCCAGAGGACTATTGAAACTGAAAAGTTTCGGTTCAAGCCCGGGGTACTCGATTCCGCAGTCCTCGCAGCGCAGCCGGCGCGAAAAACCGCACAGTGTCCATCGTTCCCCGTCGATGGTGTAGCCGATGCCGACCCGTTTTTTCTCGGATGACACGCCGCGGTCTTCGTGGGAGAAGGATTCCCCGCCGGCATCTTCGCCGTGCTGCGTGTGAGAGCGGTCGTGGGTCCTCCGGAAATCACCCGGCTGGAAATCGCCGCTGTCGTCACTGGTCTGTCGGGGAATGGTCTCCCCCTCGAAAAAGATCCAGCAGCGTCCCTGGCCGGCACTGAAGGCCGACTCGAGCGATTCACGAATTCGGCTTTCGGATGTCTTTCCGACGATCAGACGATCGATCACGAAAAACAGCGGCGGGGGACCACCCGGCTTGTGGGAATCTTTCCAACGCTGAACGCACCGATCGAAATACTCTTTGCTGTCCAGCCGTATGGTCACGATCCGCTTGGATAGGGTTTCGTCATCTTCCAGCTTTTCTTCCAGATAGTCACTGCCCGGCTCTTCAGGGGGAGGGGAAGAGGTCTCGCAGTTCTCGGACGGATATTCCGTGTCTGCCGCGCTTTCTTCCCCATCGGGCAAAACCGCCTCGTCCCCCGTGATTTCTTGATGGTCGCTTAACCGTGAAACGGAGGAACTGTTCTCGTCGCTGCGGAATTCTTCCGGCGACTGGTCGGCTAAGGCCAGAAGCTGCGCCTCGGCGTATTTGTCGAAGGGGATCCCCCCCTCGTCCAGGTGAAAGCTCTCCCCCAGTACGATGCCGCGTCTGTATCCCCGTTCGCGCCACTGGACCTGGAATTCGGCCGGGCGGCAGCCATGAAAATGGTCCACCGTCGGGGAGAACGCCAGGATCATCCGGGTCCCCGGCTTGAGATCTTTGATTCCCCGGAGAACAGAATCGGGGGAGTCCTTCAAAACCTCTCGACCACAGCAGTAGCAATGGAGATGGCCAATCTTGGAATAGAGAAGACGGAGATAATCGTCGATTTCAGCCGTCGTCCCGACCGTCGCTCGACTGGGCGAAGAACCTTGCCGGCTCGTGACGGCCACGGCCGGCTGAATTCCGTCAATGAGTTCGGCATCAGGTTTTTCGAGTTTTTCGAGAAACTGACGTGTCCCGGCCGAAAAGCTTTCGATGTACCGGCGTTGTCCTTCCGCGTAAAGGGTATCGATCGCCAGGGAACTCTTTCCGCTTCCCGACAGTCCGCACAGGGCGGTCAATTGACCGTAGGGGATATCGAGGTCGATCGCCTTGAGATTGTTGACCGAGACTTTTCGCAGGCGAATCGCGTCGGAGCGTTTGTCTTCTACCATCGACTTGACCTGAATATTGGGGATTTAGCGTTTTGCATAACCTAAAACGTATGGCATTCCTGAAAACGCCGCCTGTGGAGAGATAACACGGACTTTGACCGCGGTGGAGGGGGAACTGAGTCATTTTAACCGCTTTTGAGCCGCGGTGAAAGGGAGGAGAAATGTTAAAACAGGGATTGTAAATAAGGAAGATAGTGTACGCATAAAAGGAAAGAAAAGGGATAAATGCGAATAGCTTAAAGAATTCGGGTTATAGGGTCGATAACAATGATAACGGTTGCGAGGGTAATCGCAAACGTATCGGTATGGAACCGATACAAAAGAGGATTTAACAGTCAGCAGGTAAAGCGATGTTACGTTCCCAGCGTTTGTTCTTTGTTGCACTGGAACTGTTTGGATTGTTCTTGATCGCCGGGGGGATTCTTGGCGAAGGGGCTTCCGCGTTGGCGTTTGATCCGACCAAGTTAACGGTGATCGGCAAACCGATCAATATGAATTCCGGCTATTCCCGTTCCCAATCGAGTTCGTCGGACAAGGAAGAAAAGGCCCCCGCCGCGGTGAGTACGTCGCGGGGGGAACGGACTTTCCGGGATTCGAGGAATGTTCCCGGCGCGGCTGAAAGGATTCCGCAGCGGGACTATTCGGACGCTTTTGTGCCGAACGGTTCGTCGTATGGCCAAGCGCCGTCCTACCGGGGCGGTGAGCGGGGGAACCGGTTCGAGCGCGGCGGTCTGGACGAGCAATATGTTCAGTCGTCCCCCGTGATGAACCGCCCCTTCCCCAGTGAATCGTCTTTGGGCGGCAAAAGAGCGAATAGTCAGGGTTTCGCGGATCATCAATATGCCGGTGGTCAAAACACCGATGGCCGATACATGGGGGCCCCGTACCCGGATGCTCCTTCCTGGGATCGCGCGGTACCGAGCCAGACGGCGGTCTCCCCTTCGTTTCCTGAGAGCGCTCAGCGCTTTGAACCGCCGCGTTCCCAGGGGCCTCAGGATATTTTCTCTCAGGCCGACGCCGCCTATCAGAATGGACGGTTCAACGACGCGGAATCGCTCTACCAGCAGTATCTGTCTGAGAACAGCTCTGTCTTGGATCGCTCGATGGTATCGGTCGCGTACCATCGCTTGGGGCTCATTGCCCGAAAAAGGCAGCAGTACGAAAAGGCGATGGATTACCTGGTCAAGGCCGTCCAATCGTCCCCGATTCAGAATTCGGAAATCACGTTCGATTACGCTCGGATACTTTACGATATCGGGCAGTACGACCGGGCTGAAAAGCTCCTGTCCCACCTCTATCGGGACAATCCCAGCGACCAGCAGGTTAAGTTCTATCTCGCTCAGTCCACCCTGCGCCTGCGGCGTTATTCCGAGGCCTACGAACTCCTGAAGGAAACCGTCGGGAGGGAGGATGCCTGCGCTCAAATTGCCAAACAGGCCAATGAGCAGGGGGATACCGAAGTGGCGGAGGAAATGCAGCGTTACCTGCTTCAGGTGAACATGAACAAGGATCAGCAATTCTTCCTTGGAGAAAACGCCCCGCAGACGGTGAGTGATCCGGTTTTTCCCGACCCGAACGCGGTCCGCGTCCCGGACGCTGAGCTGGCGATGGCGGTTCCGCGCCCCGAGGCGGCCGGTACCTCTCCCAAACGCGATTCTGTGCCGGCCCCCAGTCCGAAAGCGTCCCAAAATCCCGGGCCGATCCCCGTACCCGATCAGACGCAGGGCGAGGAGGCGAGTATCTCGAAACTGTTCCTCCCGGCTTTCACGCAATACCTGGACGGGAAGGGGGCCAATCCTGTTTCGCAGGAGCAGATCGGCGAAGGGGCGGTTGTCAACGGTCCGATATCGCAGAATGATATCCCGTCGGTTTTCCCCATGCCCGAAGGCAGCCGTGAGGAGCCGTACAGCGCGGCCTATCAAAGTTCAGACGCCTGGCTTGGCAATTCGCACCCGGGTTTGAGCGCCGCGTCGGTACCGGGGCCGGTTCCGGCCGCCTCACCGATGGACAGTGCGGAGGAAGAGGATATTTGGGCCTCCTCGAAGTCTTTCGATCATCAGGAAAAGGCCGATACCGCCGCGATGATGCAGAATCGGCCCTCCAGGAAGAAGAGTTCCGAGGAAAAACTCGCGGAAGCGATCGCCGCCGGCGCGACCGTCGAATACCTTACCCCTGAACAGTACAACCACGAGATCGCCACCCGCGCCGGCACGCTTGTCAGGGAAGCCAAGGAGGGAGCGCGCGCCGCGGCGGCGAAACAAAGGGGAGTTCCCGCGCCGCTGTAGTTTTTGCCGGTTCGGTCCCGAAAAACGTTCGGGACCCCTTTGAACGATCCGCAGGCGCCGTATTTTTCGGCGCCTTTCTTTTTTTCCGGGGTAATTCGGGGACTTTTTCCCCGCATGATTTGTGCTATACTGGTGGGGTTATCATCGGGCGTGGGGGCATTGAAAAAAGCCGCCGCTGCGGCGGTACCGGCTTGGCAAAAAAGCGACCCAGAGAGAATTGCCTTTGAGGGAGTGACCATGATTCCGATTCTCGACACGAAACAGCTGGTTGCGTCGATTTACGAAATGACGGTTGAAAACCGGCGTTTGGCCGCCAAGGCCCGCCCGGGGCAATTTGTCATCGTGATGATCGATGATCACGGGGAGCGCATCCCTCTGACCATTGCCGACTTTGACGCCGAAAAAGGGACGGTGACGATGGTCTATATGGCGGTGGGGACCACCACGCGCAAAATGGCCGCTCTTCGTGCCGGGGATACTCTCTTCGCGATGATCGGTCCCTTGGGGCAGCCCTCCGAGATCGAAAAGTTCGGGACGGTGGTGATGGTCGCCGGCGGTGTCGGCACCGCGCCGATCTACCCGATCGCCCGCGCTCTTCGCGCCGCTGGGAACCGTGTCGTCAGTATCCAGGGCTCCCGCGGGAAAGACCTCCTCTTCTGGACCGATCGCCTTGCCTCGGTCAGTGACCAGCATATCGTGATGACCGACGACGGCTCCTTCGGCCGCAAGGGGCTGGTGACCGAACCGCTCAAAGAGCTCCTCGAAGCGGGGGGAGTCGACGCTGTCTGGACGATCGGCCCGGCTGTTATGATGAAATTCTGCGCGCTGACCTGTCAGCCGTTCGGTGTCAAAACCATTGCCTCGCTCAACTCGATCATGATCGACGGGACGGGGATGTGCGGCGGGTGCCGTGTTCGGGTCGGCGATCAGACGAAGTTTACCTGTGTCGATGGGCCGGAGTTCGACGCTGTGGCGGTCGACTGGGGGCTTCTGCTGTCCCGTCAAAAGACCTACTGCGAGCAAGAGAAATGCTCGTTGGATCGCTATGTCGAGCTCCAAACCGGCCGTCCGGCCCGGTAGTTCCGTAAACGGCCTTTGGGGCCGCTAAACATCAAAACCTCAAGAAGATCAAGAATATGTCGAATCCCAATCGTCCCGGTCGGACTCCTATGCCAGAGCAGGACCCCAAGGTTCGGGCCCGGAATTTTCTGGAGGTTCCCCTCGGGTACACCGAGGAAATGGCTCGCCGCGAGGCATCCCGCTGCCTGAAGTGCAAGACCCCCATGTGCCGCACCGGCTGTCCCGTTGGGGTCAAGATTCCCGAGTTCCTGGCGCTGATCGCCGAAGGGGATTTCCTAGCCGCCGCCGCGAAGATCAAAGAGACTAACGCGCTTCCGGCGATCTGCGGACGGGTATGCCCCCAAGAGAATCAGTGTGAGGGGAAATGCATTCTCGGCCGCAAGTTCGAACCTGTGGCGATCGGCCGCTGTGAGCGTTTTGCCGCCGATTATGAGCGTCAGCACGGCGGCGCCGCACAGAACGCCTCTTACAAGAGCGCTCTTCCCCAGTCCAACGGGAAGAAAGTCGCCGTGATCGGCGCGGGGCCCTCCGGTCTGACCGTCGCCGGCGACTTGGTCCGTCTCGGCTACGCAGTGACCATCTTCGAGGCGTTCCACAAGCCGGGCGGCGTCTTGAGCTACGGCATCCCCGAGTTCCGGCTCCCCAAGGCGATCGTCGAGGCCGAGATCGAAAACCTCCGGAAAATGGGGGTTCAGATCGAGTGCAATACCCTCGTCGGCAAGACGGTGACGGTCGATGAACTTCTCGAAGACGAAGGGTTTTCGGCGGTCTTTATCGGTGTCGGCGCCGGTTTGCCGATGTTTCTCGGCGTTCCCGGCGAGGACCTCGGCAATATCTGCTCGGCCAACGAGTACCTGACTCGTTCGAACCTGATGAAAGCGTACCTCTTCCCCGAGTACGACACCCCGATTATCCGGGGGAAAAATGTCTGTGTCGTCGGCGGGGGAAACGTCGCCATGGACGCGGCCCGCAGCGCGATGCGCCTGGGGGCCGAGACGGTCACCATCGTCTATCGCCGCAGTGAGTCGGAGCTCCCCGCCCGTGCGGAAGAAGTTCATCACGCCAAAGAAGAGGGGATTTGCTTCCGGCTTCTGACCAATCCGGTCGC
>CADBTE010000257.1 GCA_902797455.1 uncultured Planctomycetota bacterium
TCAACCGTCAGCCCCTTGCCGCCGGCCAGGCCGTCGACCAGAGCGCCGTTCGACGGGGTCGTGTCGAGCGCCACCCCCAGATCACTGGAAGAACCGGTGCCGTAGTTGTTCTTGGCGTAGGCGTAGGAGGAGGTGTCGTAAGTGCCCGTGAAGTAGTAGCCGTCGTTGAAGCCGCAGTTGGCGACGTAGGCGTTCCCGGCGTCATTCTGGGTACCGTTGCTGCGGCAGTGGAGGAAGGGGAGCCGCAGCGCCGAACCGCCGGCGGCGTTGCTGCCGACAGCGGCCATCGCGGCGCGGGGACCGTAGTAGGTGTTGGCGCCGTCGTTGTAGCCGGTGGTGCCGCCCTTGGTCAGCTGATCCCAAAGCGGGGCCTGCTCGATGTAGGGGAACAGGAGCATGATCCAGTTGGCGGTGAAATAGTCAACACCCTCACTCACCGGGGCCTGGAGCTTTTGCGGCTGACGGAAGCAGGGAAGCTTGTTCTTGGCGGCCTGGTACTGCTGCATCGCCAGAACCAGCTGCTTCTGGTTGTTGATGCAGGTGGTGCGGCGCCCGGCCTCACGGGCCGACTGAACCGCGGGAAGAAGCATACCGGCAAGCATACCGATAATAGAGATCACGACCAAAAGCTCAATGAGCGTAAAACCTTTACGTGTTTTCATGGATTTGTCCTCAGTTCTTCTTTGGGTTCGGCTCTAAGGCCGCGAAACATCGCCGGTTTCGCGCTTTCGCGGCCTATTGCTTCCACCTCGATTAACTTGCCCTTAACTATCAGGATACACAATTCAGGAAGAAAAATCAAGCAGATGCGAAAATTTTCTCCCCCTTCTTTTGACAAATTTTTTGTCTTTTTTCCGGGAAGCCCCGTTTTTCGCTCGTTTTTGCGCGAACTGCCTGTCTTGTTTATTTTACGGCCCGACCGAGAAGTTCACAGGGAGGACCACTTTCTGGATTTTCTCCCCCTCGCCGATGGCGAAAACGATCTCTCCGATCTGGGTCAAATCGGGACCTCCGTAGCTCTCCTGCGGCGATCCGGCGGGGATGGTGATCGTTACCGGGATCATCTTCACCGGCAGAGGAATGTCGGTTTCGGGGAAGGTCAGCTCGACCTGAAGCCACTCCGGACGCTTGCTGACAACCTTGACCGTCTCGGCGTTGGCGCTCAGCAGCGGGTCATTGATATCAAGGCGGATGTTCTCCACCGTGGTGTCGCGGCTGGAGACCGTTCCGATGACCAGCTGGCCGGTATTGTGTTTGTCGTACTTCTGACCGGAGATATTCACCGAACCGGCGACCTGGCCTTCGACCATCAATTCCATATACGGAAGCTTCGGGTGGTTCGTCTTAAAACGAATCAGCTCTTGGAACGAACCGATCGAAAGCCCCGGCTTGACCGTCAGCGTGCCGTTGAACAGGGACGTGGCACTGCTTAAAACCTTGTTCTGTTTTTCTTCATCGGTCAATTCATCGAGCGACCCCTTTTCGACCGTCACCTCGAAGTGATCCGGATCCGAGACGGTAATCTCGGGGAACTGGCAGTCGAAAGGATTCCCCTGATCGTCGGTCCCAAGGCCGAGGATGTGGAACGAACGCGTCTGCGGTTCGGCCGCCGAAATACCGTTGAGCAGGATATGGTTCGGGCTGCAGACGATCGGCGAGGTATAGAGCCCCCGGACATTGAAGAAAAACTCGGGGGTCTGCGGATCGTTGGTCGAGATGACCACCGTCTGCTTGAACTCCCCTCCGCTGTTGTGTCCGTCCCAGGTAACGGTGCAGACGGTCGATCCCCCCGGGGGGACCGAGTGATTGGCTATGGTGAAATCGGTGCAGAAGCACGATTTGTCTTTTTCTTTGAGCTTAAGGGTCTCGTTCCCTTTGTTGGTGATCGTGAAGTCGTGCGAGCCGGTTCGGGTTTCTTCGTTGAGCTCCATGACGCCGAAATCGTACTCGATCAGATCGACGGCGACCCTCGGCGCCTTAATCTTCCCCTGGGCGGCGTCTTCGGCCTTCTTCTGCTGCTCTTCGATCTGTTTCTCGAAGTAGGAGAAGTCTTCCATCGACAGATCCCAATGAGTGTGACGAACCTTGAACCAGCCCCATCCGGCACCGGCCAGAAGACCGGCCGCCACAGCGGCCAAGACGGCTAGAACGACTTTTTTCATAGAGAACACACTCCTAAAGACAGCGCGGGGGGCGCAAAAAGTGGAACCTCTTCGGCAGACAGCAACACTTGTTCATTATAGGTGCTTCTCCCCGAAAAAGAAAGGGGACAATCCCTTTTGATGCCGTTATCCCCCCAATAACCGCCTCTGCCCGCCGGCGGTGATATTCCTTTGAGGGGAGATTACTATATAATGGTCTCCATATAATAGTCGCGTATCGCGGCCGCGATAGGGGCGTGTTCTTTCCCGTCCCCCTTGGCGGCGGCGCGCCGCCTCTTACGTCACTTCACTCGCATGGGGAGTACACGAGCAAATGCTTTGGGAAATTGATATCTTCGCCGCCGGCAACCAGGTCGATCGCGCCGGGGAACAGGCCGCTGTCGACGCCAGGGACCTTGGTTTTTCCGCGGTAAGCGGGATTTCCGCCGCCCGCGGCTACCTCATCGAGGGCGATCTCACCGCCGAGCAGGTCACCACACTGGCCGAGTGCTTCCTCGCCGAGGGGGTCACCGAGCGAACCGTCGTGGCGCCGGTGGGGGATATGTCCCTGTGCTCCCCGTTCGGTACGCGGGGGACGGTCGTCTACGTCCTTCCGAAGCCGGGGGTGACCGACACCGTCGCCGACAATGCCCGCCGCGCTTTTGTGAACTTCGATGTTCATGCCGCCGGGTGCCGCACTTTCAAAAAATATTGGATCCGCGGCTTGGCCGACGACCAAATCCGTCTGTTGGCCGGCAAGCTCCTGGCCAACGACGCCATCGAGCAGGCGGTCTTCGGTACCCTGCCGTTTAAGCACCTGCAGGTCGGCTCGCCGTACGACTTTAAGCTGCGGACCGTTCCGATCCGCGCGATGTCGGACGAGGATCTCCAAAACCTAAGCAAAGACGGCCAGCTGTTCTTGTCGCTGACCGAAATGCGGACGATCCGCGACTACTTCGCCTCGCTCGAGCGCGACCCGACCGATATCGAACTGGAGACGGTCGCGCAGACGTGGAGCGAACACTGCAGCCACAAGACCCTCGCCGGCCGAATCGACTACTCCGGCCCCGAGGGGGAGATCCACTTTGAGAATATGCTCAAAGAGACGATCTTCACCGCCACGGTCCAGATCCGCAAAAACCTCGGTCCCGCCGACCGCTGTGTCTCGGTCTTCGCCGACAACGCCGGCGTGGTCTCCTTTACCGACGATTACAACATCTGCTTTAAGGTCGAAACCCACAACCACCCCAGCGCTCTGGAGCCGTACGGCGGCGCGAACACCGGGCTGGGCGGCGTGATCCGCGATCCGATGGGGACGGGGATGGGGGCCAAACCGGTCTGCAATACCGATATCTTCTGCTTCGCTCCCCCCAAGTATGACGAAGAGCTCCCCGAGGGGCTTCTCCATCCGCGCCGCATTATCCGCGGGGTCGTCTCGGGCGTGCGCGACTACGGCAACCGGATGGGAATCCCGACCGTCAACGGCGCCGTCTATTTCGACCGGCGCTACCTCGGCAACCCGCTCGTCTACTGCGGCAACGTGGGGCTGATCCCCGTCGATATGTCGTTCAAGAACCCGCTTCCCAACGACCTGATCGTCGCTATCGGCGGCCGGACCGGACGCGACGGCATCCACGGCGCGACCTTCAGCAGCGCCGAGCTGACCCACCAGTCCGAGACCCTCTCCGGCGGCGCGGTCCAGATCGGCAACGCCATCACCGA
>CADBTE010000258.1 GCA_902797455.1 uncultured Planctomycetota bacterium
ATCAAAAAGCGCCGGCAAAAGACGTGCCGCGGCTCGCGGGCGGTGAACCAGGCGAACTTCGCCGGCTCCAGACGCTCCAGCGCCCCGACAATCGCCTCGACCGTACCGGCGATCGCCCGCGGCGCGTACGGCTTGACCCCCTTGGCCTTCAGCTCCTCTTCGCTCGGGGTCCCGATCGCGACCTCGTGGCCGCCGCCGAGCGACGGGGCGAAGTGGGTATGGGTCGCCGAGATACAGATCCGATCGGCGGGGAAACCGGTCTTCTGCTCGACCCGCGACTTGATTTCGGCGGAGATATCCGAGCAGAAGAGGCACGAGTCGAGCAGAACAAAAACAAACCTTTCGCGGCCGCACTCCAGGGCGATCGCCTTGGCGAAGAGCGGATCGAGCACCTCGCTGTAATAGCGGGGATTGAAATAACCGTTGACATAGACGGGGAACCGCGTCGGCGTGATATCGACCTGACAGGCCCCGACCCGAAGCGCCCCGGCGGCGGCACTGTCAACGGCGGCCCCGGTATCATCGGCGCGAAGCGCCCCCCACGAAACGGCGGCCGCCCCAAGCAGCAGCGCCGAAAACAAAAACCGGCGGAAAATATCTCCCGGCATCGCGAATCTCCTCGTTAAATACCCGCAAAAACAACGTACCCTAACGCCGATTGTACCGGCCGAAAAGAAAAAATCAAAATTTTGGGGGTATTTTTTCCTTTCCCCCTTGCGCGTGCCCCGCGGCGTGGTGTATACTGTACTAGTCTACTAGAACACTAGCCAAAGTCGGCCCCTTTCGGCCGCTCTCACAGCAGACTATGCATTTCACCATCGACGCCAATGGGCCCATTCCCATTTACGAGCAGGTCACCGAGCAGATCTGCGGGGCGATCGCTTCGGGAGTGATCCGTCCCGGAGAGAGCATTCCGTCGGTTCGCGAACTGGCCCGAACCCTGGCGATCAACCCCAACACCGCCGCGCGGGTGTGCCGTGAACTTCAGAGCAACTCAATCGTCTCCCTCTCGCGGGGGGTCGGGCTGATCGTCACCGAGGAAGCCCCCAAGCGCTGTGTGCGCCGCCGCGTCGCCCTGTTCGAAAACCGGGCCGCGATGCTCATCAACGAAGGGCTGCGCATCCAGCTCGATTTGGCGGCGATCGAGCGGATCATCCACCAGCAGATCGCCGAGCGTCGGTCACGCCAAAACAACACTCCCTCCTCGGTTCAGCGGGGCAAGCGATGAACACGACTCCTTACACCATCCAGTTCGAAAATGTCTCCCGCCGGTTCGGCAAGGTCGAGGCGGTCAGCAATCTTTCCCTTCGCGTCGCCGAGGGACGAATCTTCGCCCTGCTCGGCAAGAACGGCGCGGGAAAGACGACCCTCATCAAAATGATGCTCGGCCAGCTGCGCCCCAGTTTCGGAACCGTTCGGGTTCTCGGACTGGATCCGTGCGAACACAACCTCGAAATCCGCCGCAGGATCGGCTATGTCCCCGAGCGCCCCCGCCTTTACGAATGGATGAGCGCCGAAGAGATCGGCCGTTTCGCCGGGGCGTTCTATACGCCGAACTACATGGACGAGTTCCTTCGGCTTCTCGGCCAGTTCCATATCGACCCGTCGGCGAAGATCAAAAACCTCTCGAAGGGGCTGGCCGCCCAGGTCTCCCTGGCGCTGGCCTTGGCCGGCGATCCGGAGCTCTTGATCCTGGACGAGCCGACCGGCGGCCTCGACGTAATCGTTCGGCGCAGCTTCATCGAAAGCATTATCGAGTGGGCGGCGGCGGGAAAGACGATTTTCTTGTCGAGTCATCAGGTCAGCGAGGTCGAGCGCTTCGCCGACGATATCGGGCTGATCAAAAAAGGGGTGCTTGTGCGCGAGGAACCGCTCGAATCGATCAAAGAGCGGACCAAACGAATCGTCCTGACCTTCGACGCGATCCTGTCGGAGGACGGCAGCGTCGAGCAGGCGCTCAGAAAGCACTTCACCGAACCGATCTCGATCGCCCGCTCCGGCCGAATGGTCGAGATCGTCGGGCTCGGCACCTTCGACAACCTTCCCAAGGTCGGCACCGCCATCGCCGGGGCGCGAATATGTTCCTGCGACTGTGTCTCGATGACGCTGGAGGATATCTTCATCGCCTCGGTCGAATAGCCGCTTCGGCCCGGTTTTTTACCCTTAGACAATCTTTCACAAAAACAAATACAGAGCGTTTCTATGTCCGACGCCGTCAAAACCCTTCTGTGGAAAGAGTACCGCGAGAACTTCCGCGTCTGGGGAGCGGCCGTCGTCGACGGTCTTCTCCTTCTCACGGGGGCGGTTCTCGCGCGGGAGGCCCTCTCCATCCGGGGAGAGACTGTCTTCTCGATGGGAGCGCTGGTCGTCTTGGTCTACGCGACGATCTTATCGGCCGATATTTTCGTCCGCGAGAAGGAGGACGGCTATCTCCCCTTTCTGAACCGATTCCCGATCACCGCCCGCCAGGTCGCCGCGGCCAAATTTCTCTGGATCGCCCTTTCGACCTTCGCGCTGGCGGTCGTCTTCGCCGCCGTCTGCCAGGGACTGGTGCTCTCGGGCCTGTTCACCGCCGAGAACCCCATCCCGAGTTTCCGGTTTTTCCTCTCGCGCGGGGTCGTCTCTTTAAACGGTATCCTCTGGGGGCTCTTCTGGTCGACCCGCGCCGCGCGGCGGCTGTCCGCCATTATCCTGACGATGCTCAGCACCGTCGCCATCCCGCTTTTGGCCGAAATATTCTCGCAGACGATCACCGGGGCCTTTATGGCCTCGCTGTTTCTGTTCGTGGAGTGTGTCGTGTGCGAGTTTTTGGTCTGCCCGATCTTAGACGGGATCGACAACTGGTTTAATGAACGCGGCCGCAAGAAAGCCGAAGGCGAATCGACGCCGCTGCTCGATAAACTCCGCCCCCGGTCCGCGCTGACGGTCCTCACGGCGCAGGGAATCTTCCAGCTGCGCGGCGCCGCGGCGATGCTGCAGCTCACGGTGCTGCTCCCCGTACCGCTTCTGATCGCCGCCGCGGCGCTTCCGCCGAGCGAACCGAAACAGAGTCTCGAATTACTGACGCTTCTGGTGGTCGCCGGGGTCCTTTTTTTCGGAATCTTCCTGACGGGTACCTTTCTCGTTCGGGATTTCCAAGAGGGGAATCATTCTTTCCTTCTGCGTCTTCCGCCGCGTCCGCTTTTGTTTTGGTTCAGCCGGCTGGCGGGAATCTGCTGCGTCTGGGTTCTCCCGGCGGCGCTCGGCCTTGGCATGGCGCTGACGGCCGGCAACGCGTTCGGCCGCGAGTCCCACCTGTTTTCCGAATCTCTGCTGAAGCAATTCCCCGCCTTTAGGGTGTGGGAAATCGCCAACGCTTTTGTCTTCGCCGCCGCCGTCCCGCTTTTGGGGCTGTGGACCGGCGCCCTGTGCCGCAACCGGATCACCTCCATTTCGCTGGAGATTTTCCTCCTGGCGGTTCTCCTGACGTCCGCCTTTGTGACGACCCCGCCGTCGATGTCCCCCTTGGCGCACCTGATCCCCCTGTCGCTGTTCGCGGCCGGTTCGTACGACCTGGTCCGCCGTCAGCTGCGCGGCACGGTGAGTATCGCGTACCGGGTGGCGCACCTGCTCCTCCTGCCGGCGGCGGCCCTGACGATCATTCTGGTGATCTTCCCTGTGGTTCGAATCTGCAGCGTCGCGCTCCTGCCGGACCGCTTCGATCCCGATCAGATCGCCCGGTACGGCTGGACCGATCGGCTGCGCGCCGAACGGGACTATTTTCGTCAGCGGCCGCTGCGCCGCGCGTGCAAAGCCGAGGCGCTGGCCGCCATCAGGGCGAA
>CADBTE010000259.1 GCA_902797455.1 uncultured Planctomycetota bacterium
CCATCATCTTTGATCTGGCGGGTGATATGCTCCAGAGCGCGAAGATGCTCGCCGGGGTGCTCGTTCGGCGAGAGAAGGAGAACGAAGATGTACACCGGCTCGCCGTCGAGACTATCGAACTCGACGCCGTCCTGACTGATCGCCACCGTACCGACCATCTGGCGGATGCTCGGATGCTTGGTATGAGGGACAGCGACCCCCCGGCCAATACCGGTCGAGCCGAGTTCCTCACGGCGAAGCACCGCGGCGACAATCCCTTCGTACTCGGATTCCTCGATCCCACCGGCCTCCTGGATCGATTTGACCATTTCGCGAATGACGCCCTCTTTGTCTTTCGCGCTGACCTCCGCCCGGATCGCGTCGACCGAAATGAACTCCGAAAATTTCACTGTAACCTCCTTAACCGACCTAAGAAACTGGCCAGTTTATATATGTTGGAACAAAACGATTGTTTCTGCTTTCTCGAGGCCCCCTTAGAGCGAAAGCGCAAAAAGCAGCGGCCCCGCGGCCACCACAGACGCACCGATCGCGCGCTTCGGCGGCGCTTGTCGTGAGAGGTGATTTTGGCCTTTCGCCAGAAAAACCCACCCACTATTATCATACCAGAAACTAAGTGTTTCTCCTATAAGTTGAGGGGGGCTTTTTCGATAAATTTCAGGAGAATTCTTCCCTGTACCGTCATACCAGAGCATAAAAAAGCGTCTTTCCTCACTTCCTGGGAAAGACGCTTTGCCTAAATTCACTGCCGGGCCGCCTGACAGTCGGCTCAGCTTCAGCGCTGCTGATGATCCGTCATCTTGTCGTTGAATTTCTTCATCTGCTGCTGGAGCTTGTCGATCACCTGATCGACGGCACCGAACATGTCGTTCGAAGAGTAGGAGGCGTTGAACTCTTTCTTCAGCTCGGTAACCACCATCAGATCGATCTTCGGGGTATCCGATTTCTCCAGATCGACGACAACCTCGGCCTTGCTCACCCGCTGGATGAACTTTGCCAGCCGCTCAACCTTCCCGGTGATCTTCTCTTTTGCCGCTTCCGAAAGGGAACCGTGCCGAACTGTGATCTTAATTTCCATCGCTTCCTCCTTTGTCCTAGGGGACCGTTCGACGTTATCTCGCCGGCGGACTGCTCGCCGCAAGAATATGTTGCCGCGGTGAAATGTTTGTTGCGGGAGAATCTCCCGCACAAGGGAAGTATAACGGATTGTTCCCCGGATTAACACAGGGAAAGGCGAAAATTTTGGCTTGGCGGGGAAAAAACTATTTCGAGTAGAAAACCTCGGTTGGGAGGGAGGTTTTCTCGGCGATCGTTGCCGCGTAGGCGTCCATTTCACCGTCGTCCAGCGGCGTGCAGCAGCTGTCTGCCGGCACTCGGGCGACGGTGTAAAGCTGGATGGAACGGAAAGTTCCTCCGGCGCTGAGGATATGACGAACCGCGGCGCAGTAGTGATCGATCCACCTGCTGTCGGGGGCCTGACCTCTGAGCCGAAGGAGCATCGTCTGTAGTTTGACCGGCCAGCGGCGGCTGGCGAACCGCAGATTCTCGAGAATCGTCGAAAAGGGAACCTTCGAGCGATTCATCGTCAGATAGTCGGCTTCGGTCCCGCCGTCAAGTTTGGCCCAAATTTCGCCATTCTCGGCGGTGAGCGCGTCGCAGCCGGCGATCGTCCGCTCCTCCCGAAGGGTGGTGGAGTTCGTGATCAAGATCAACTTGACCTGGGGAAGAGCCAATTCTCTTCGGATCGAGCGGAGAATATCGACCACTTCGGGGAATTGAGGGGCCAGCGTCGGTTCGCCGTCACCGGAGAAGGCGAAATCGTTCAGCCGGCGAAATTCCGGCAACGTGGCGCGGAAGCGCTCGTCCTCAAAGAGACGGCCGCTTGTGGCGCTGCCGACCGTGGCCAGAAGCTCGCGGCGAAGCCGTTCCAGGTCGATCATGGGGGAGAGAACCGCCAGTTCCTCGGCGTTTTTGGTCCGAGCGACATGGATTTGGCAGTAGATGCACCCGAACGTACACTGTTTTGTCGGGCTGACGTTGATTCCAATCGAGACTCCCCTCGAACGACGGCTGATCACCGGATAGACAATCGTCTGCTGATGGAATGACGAGGGATGATTGCGCGTTGGATATTCCATGGGGGAGCCAACCCTAAGATTAAACTGGGACGCGGTTTTCGGCTAAAAAAAAGATTCCTCGCGCGCCGAACAGCGGCGCGAGGAATCTCATCAAAGAAGATGATCGGTCGCGAGCCTAAAGAAGCTTAGAATTCTTTCTCGTCGATCCAGCTCATCATTTTGCGCAGACGCTTGCCGACCTGCTCGAGGAGGTGGTCATGGTGCTGACGGCGAAGCGCCTTGAAGCGCGGGGCCTTGACCTGGTTCTCGAGGAGCCATTCGCGAGCGAAGGTACCGTCCTGGATTTCGGTGAGGATCTTCTTCATCTCTTTCTTGGTCTGTTCGGTGATGATGCGCGGGCCGCGGGTGTAGTCACCGTACTCAGCGGTGTTCGAGACGCTGTAGCGCATGTAGTTCAGACCGCCCTGATAGAAGAGGTCGACGATCAGCTTGACTTCGTGCATACATTCGAAGTAAGCCATTTCCGGCTGGTAACCGGCTTCAACCAGCGTTTCGAATCCAGCCTGGATCAGAGCGGAAAGACCACCGCAAAGAACGGCCTGCTCGCCGAACAGGTCGGTCTCGGTCTCTTCGGCGAAGGTGGTCTCGATGACACCACCCTTGGTGCCGCCGATTCCCTTAGCGTAAGCCAGACCGATCGCCTTCTCACGGTCGCCGGCGCCCGGGCCAAGAGCGATCAGGCACGGAACGCCGCCGCCCTTCACGAATTCGGAACGGACGAGGTGGCCCGGCCCCTTCGGGGCGATCATGATCGCCGAGCAGCCCTCGGGGATGTCGAACTGACCGAAGTGAACGTTGAAACCGTGGGTAGCCAGGAGGATATTCCCCTTGGAGAGGTTCGGACGGATCTGGTCACGGAAGATCTGGCCCTGGAGCTCGTCGGGAAGAGTCAGGACGATCACGTCACCGGCCTTAACGGCATCTTCGGTAGACATCGGCTTGAATCCGTGCTCCACGGCGATGTTGTAGTTGTCGGTACCTTCCATCTCGGCGATCACGACGTTGATACCGCTGTCACGAAGGTTCTGCGCGTGAGCGTGTCCCTGGGAGCCGTAACCGAGAATCGCCACGGTCATTCCCTGGAGATTCGCAAGGTCAGCGTCTTTGTCATAATACATGGTAGCAGCCATTTCCAAAACTCCTTTGATTTAAGTTTTTGTAAAAACTCCAAAGCTTTAGCTCGCAACGCTCACGGGCCGGTTGACAGCTTCTGGTAGGTTTAACTCTCTTTTGTGGTTGCGGCGCGGGGCGTTTTTCTTAGGATTCTTCCGCGCTGTTTTTGGAACCGTCGCCGGCACGGGCCAGCGCGATTCGACCGGAGCGGGCCATGTCGATGATGCCGAACGGACGCATCACGTCGATGAACGCCTCGATCTTCGATTCTTTTCCGGAGACTTCGATCATGATCGATTCGGGATGAACATCGACCACATTGGCGCGGAATATGTGCGCCAGTTCCAGGGCGTTGGAACGGGGAAGCTTATTCGTCCCAATACGGATGAGCATCAAATCACGCTCGACAAGCGGCCTTTCGCTTAAGTCTTCTACCGAGACCACCGTGACGAGCTTTAGCAGCTGAGCACGAACCTGGTCGAGGATATGGTTGTTGCCGACGACGACGAAAGTCATGCGTGAAAAACGGGGGTTGTCGGTCTCCCCGACAGCCAGCGAGTCGATATTGTAACCTCGGGCGGCGAGCATTCCGGAGACGTGGGATAGAACCCCCGGAACGTTTTGCACCAGCGCCGTGATGACATGCTTCATTGTTGTGGTCATGATGCCCCAGGAAATAACGGCGTTACGTCTGCTTTGTGTGGAGACGCTTCACGCGCTTGAGTTGCGGAACCTTCATTGTACCGCCTCAGGTGATTTGTTCAATCCCCAGAAATCTCCTTTGCCCCGCCTCGACGGTATATTCTTATTGCCGCGCGAAAAAAAAGGATGCCCGAAACAGGCATCCTTTTTTTTCGCGTTGGCCTTGCCTCAAGGCAAGCTACTTGATGGAGGCCTTCGCGCCGGCTTCCTCGAGCTCTTTCTTGAGCTTCTCGGCCTCCTCCTTGGAGACACCCTGCTTGATCGCCTTCGGAGCGGCTTCGACCATCGACTTGGCATCGCCCAGCGAAGCGCCGGTGGCGGTACGGACGACTTTGATGACGGCGACTTTGTTGGCGCCGAATTCCTCGAGAACGACATCGAACTCGGTCTTCTCCTCAGCGGCGGCGGCTTCGCCGGCGCCGGCGGCCGGGGCGGCCATCATGACGGCACCACCAGCGGCGGGTTCGATACCATGGACTTCCTTGAGGTAGTCGCTCAGCTCTTTGGCTTCCTTGAGCGTCATCCCCATGATCTTGTCGCCCAGCTCTTTGATCTCAGCAGCGAATTCACGGACTTCTTCGGACATCGTAATGATCCTTTCATGATCTGTTTGCGGCGCCAATCACTCCCACATCCCCTTTGGTCCACGATGGCCTGTGTGGTAAATGGCGCGCGGCGCCGCTTGTTGAAACTATTGGCTTGAAGTTGTTGCTTGACTGTTATGACGCTGTCGAGTGAAGAACACTTACTCGGCAGAGGCCTCGCCTGCCTCTTCCGGCTCGGCGATCTTTTTGAACTGACTGGCCAGCTTCGATCCGACGCTGGTGATTTGCGCCGAAAGCTTGCCGCCGACACCGATGATCTGACCGAGGAGAAGAGCGATCTGCTCCTCACGGGTCGGCCAGGTGCTGATCTCGACGGCGCGGGCGGCGCCGAAGACTTCGCCATCGAGGATACCGCCGCGAATCTCGAACTTGGCGTAGGCCTTGTCCTTCGAGACACGGACGATCTCTTTGGCCAGGTTGACGATGTCCATATCGCCGAAAGCCAGGGCGCAGGGCCCGTTGGCTTTGCTAAACAGCCCATCCAGAGGCGTTCCCTTGAAGGCACGGTTGGCGAGGGAGTTCTTGACGACCATCAGACGAACACCCTTGGCCGCCAGGTCACCGCGCAGACGATTGCTCGTATTGACTTCAAGGCCGATGACGTTAACCAGAAGGGCGTTTTCGACCCCTTCCAGCTTCTTCGCCAGATCATTGGCGATGATATTCTTGATTTTTTTACTCATTTGTATCGTTTCCCGCTTTTACGAGGTGAATGTTGCTTGGAATGATGCTTCGTGGGTACCCAGCCAGATAAGGCAAAGGCCTAGAACTGCAGGTAAAGACCCGGAGTCATCGTCGCGGAGATCGATACCGACTTCACGTAAACACCCTTGATGGAGGCCGGTTTCAGAGAGTTGACATACTGAATGAAGGCCTGAATGTTCTCGGCCAGCTTCGGCGCGTCAAAACTGAGCTTGCCGACGACACCGTGAACGATACCACCCTTGTCATTGCGGAACTCGACCTTACCAGCCTTGTACTCTTTGACAGTCTTGGCGATATCGGGGGTGACGGTACCGGCACGAGGACTCGGCATCAAACCGCGGGGACCAAGCGTACGGCCCAGAGGACCGACAACGCCCATCATATCGGGGGAAGCGATGCAGACGTCGAAGTCGAGCCATCCACCCTTGATCTTTTCGGCCAGATCGGCATCGCCGACGAAGTCGGCGCCGGCTTCGGTCGCCTCGGTGGCCTTCTCGCCCTTAGCGAAGACCAAGACGCGAAGGCTCTTGCCGATACCGTGAGGGAGAACCACCGAGCCGCGGACGATCTGATCGGCCTGCTTGGGGTCGACACCCAGACGCATCGAGATCTCGACCGTCTGATCGAACTTGCGGGTATTGAACTGCTTGAGAATATTGACCGCCTCTTCGAGCGGGAGAGGAGTCTTGGCAGCAGGGACCAGCTCCTTCATTTGCTTCATTTTTTTTGTTTTGGCCATACAGCTAACTCAATCTCTTATCCAAAGGTTTTATTCCAAAGACCGGGGCTTGCTCGCCGTACCGCTCGCCTTAGGCGAAGAACCCAAGCCGGCGGGAGTCTCAAATAAAGCCGAACCGTCGGTTCGACTAGTCGACAACATCGAGCCCCATACTGCGGGCGGTTCCGGCCAGAATGTTCGCGGCGTGATCAACGTCACGAGCGTTCAGGTCCTTTTGCTTGACCGCGGCGATCTCTTTGAGCTGCTTGACGGTCACCGAGCCGACCTTTTCCTTCGGAACATGAGACGAACCCTGGGTGATGCCGGCGGCCTGCTTGAGAAGGTCGACGGAATGGGGACTTTTGGTCTCCAGATCAAAGGTTCGGTCGTTGTAGACCTTCACAACGACGGGGATGCGCATCCCCATACTTTCTTTCGTCCGTTCGTTGAATTGCTGAACGAACTGGCCAAGATTCAGACCGTACTTACCAAGGGCGGTACCGACAGGGGGTGCTGCGGTCGCCTTGCCGCCGGTCGCGTGAAACTTGACGGTTGCGGTTAGCTGCTTTGCCATAATGCCTTCCTATCAATTGTCTTTAGCCCACGCGGGCTAACTAAGGATGATACTGACGCTGGGAACGTCAGTTGATGGCTTCGATATCCCAAATCTCGAAGTCGATCGGAGTCGGCTTGTGGAATATCTCAATCGTAACGGTGACGCGACCGGTCGCCAGATCGATCTTGGTCACCTCCCCCTCCATTGAATTAAACGTTCCATTGACGACACGAACCTTGTCGCCAATGTTATACGGAATCTGCGATTTGCTAATGCCGCCCTCACCGGTCGTCGGATCCGCCTCTTGACGCATCCGCTCGACCTCGATATCGGTCAAGGCCGTCGGCATGCTGTCGGCCCCAATGAAATCACCCACGCCGCTGGTCTCACGAATGAGAAACCAGGACTCGGGAGTGACTTGCATATGGGCCAGGATGTAGCCGGGATAAAGGAGACGATCTTCCTGACGAACCTTGTTGCCGCGTTTGACGGTGTACTTTTGCGTCGGAAGGAAGACCTCTTGGATCAAATGCCCAAGATTTGCCATAGCGATACGGCGCTCGAGTTCTTCTTTGGTGCGCTTTTCGCGGTTGACCTGAACCTTAAGAATGTACCAGCCAAAGGGGGCCTGATAGCGAACACGCTCCTCTTCAGCCGGCTTTTCTTTGGCGGGCTTTTTCGCGGCGCGGCGCGTGGTCTTTCTGGGCTTCTTGGCGGGTTTTTCTTCCTTAACCGCGGGCTGCTCCTGTTCAGCGGCGGGCGCGTCAGCGGCTTGCGCAGCAGGCACTTTGGCCGCTTCGGCGGCGGATGTATTGGCGGCCTCGGCAGCGGAATGATCAGCGACACCGTCAGCGGCAACACCTTCAGCCGCGGCGTCCAAGCTTTGGGCTTCCGTATTGGTATCGCTGGCAGGAAGATCGTTTTCAGACATTCGGTCCATCGTGATTATCGCTCTTGCGTGTCGAGAAAGTTTTCCGTGTCACCTGCGGCGGCTCGGGCCTTTTATTACACAGCCGACCACCCAAGGAGAAAACATTTGCCGCCTATTTTAACACACTAGGCGATGTATGTGAATACACCGCCTAGAGGAAATTTTCTAAAATTACAACCCTTTTTTCAAGGAACAAAAGGGATGGCCTGTACTCCCTAAAGCGACCGTCCGAAGCGCGGAGAACTTACGGGAAATATTTTTTAAAAACGACGCTTTAGGCGCCCATCACCTTATTCAGTGCCGTGATCAGAAGGTTGAAGATCGTATCGTAGACGAAAATCAGCGCGACGAACAGGAACATGAAGATCAGGACAACTTTCGATGTCGACTTCACCTCTTTGGCGGAGGGCCAGTAGACTTTGCGCATCTCGGCCTCAACCGAGACAAGGAACTCGGCGAACGGCGGGAACTGGACCAGACGGTACGAGAACCAGGCGCTGAGCAAAGCCAGGACGAAGCAGACCGGGCCGTTGACACTCGGGGTACCGAAGATGTTGCCTCGGTAAGCGACGTAGACACCCGCCAAGAGAAGGACAAGCATCCCGAGCATGGTGGCGCGGCGGGCGGTCTTGCCGAGGGTGGGTTTGTAGGGCGCGACTTTGAACAGGTCTTTGATGAAAGCGGCGATCATTTTCAACGCTCCGCGTGGTGAGATGAACCGTACTTAAAAAAAGCCGGACAGTACGCCCGGCTTCACAGGGGAGGAGGGAATCGAACCCCCACCAGCGGTTTTGGAGACCGCAGTTCTACCACTAAACTACTCCCCTACTCACAAAGGCACGTCATTAACTCTATGAAGTACCTTTGTGACGTATGAAGGGAAGTGCTTACTTGATGATCTTGGTCACAACACCGGAGCCAACGGTACGGCCGCCTTCGCGGATAGCGAAACGAACGTTCTCTTCCATCGCGATCGGGCTGATCAGCTCGACATGGAGCTCAATGTTGTCGCCGGGCATACACATCTTGACGTCGCCCTTGAGGGTGAGCGTACCGGTGACATCCGTGGTGCGGAAGTAGAACTGCGGACGATAACCGCTGAAGAACGGGGTCGAACGGCCGCCTTCCTCCTTCGACAGAACGTAAACGTTCGCGTCGAATTCGGTGTGCGGGGTGATGCTGCCCGGCTTGGCCAGCACCTGGCCGCGCTGGATCTCGTCGCGCTTGATACCACGCAGGAGCAGACCGACGTTATCGCCGGCCATACCGGATTCGAGGGTCTTGTTGAACATCTCAACACCGGTGACAACCGTCTTGCGGGATTCCGGAGCCAGACCAATGATCTCGACCTCGTCGCCGATCTTCACGATACCGCGCTCGATACGGCCCGTAGCGACGGTACCGCGGCCTTCGATCGAGAAGACGTCTTCGACGGCCATAAGGAACGGCTTGTCCTGCTCACGCTGCGGCTCGGGGATCTCGCTGTCGATCGTTTCCATCAGCTTGGTGATGCAGGCACTGGCTTCCGGGTCGGTCGGATTCTGAACGGCCGGCAGAGCGCTTCCGCGGACGATCTTGACATCGTCGAAGCCGTAGGAGCTCAGCAGTTCCTGGACTTCCATCTCGACCAGCTCGAGAAGCTCTTCGTCGGGCATGAGGTCGCACTTGTTCAGGAAGACGACCAACTTGGGGACGTTCACCTGACGGGCGAGAAGCACGTGCTCACGAGTCTGGGGCATCGGGCCGTCAGCGGCGGAAACGACGAGGATCGCGCCATCCATCTGAGCGGCACCGGTGATCATGTTTTTAATGAAGTCGGCGTGACCCGGGCAGTCGATGTGAGCGTAATGACGCTTCTCGGTCTCGTACTCAACGTGAGCGACGGCGATGGTCACCGTCTTGCTGGCGTCACGAACGGTACCGCCCTTGGCGATATCGGCGTACGACTTGGTCTTAGCCAGACCCTTGGCGGCCTGGACCGCCAGAATCGCGGCGGTCAGAGTGGTCTTGCCGTGGTCGATATGACCAATCGTACCGACGTTGACATGGGGCTTCGTCCGTTCAAAAACTTCCTTTGCCATCTGAATTCTCCTCAGCGTAGTTTGGGTGACGGGGCAGATGAAACTTTCGATTATACCTTGCGGAACCGCTCGCCATAAAAAGAGAAAGCTGCTGATGAGATTTGAACTCATGACCTCGTCCTTACCAAGGACGCGCTCTACCGACTGAGCTACAGCAGCAAATCTTCTGTTTGTCGCGGGAAGTACCCTTTGGGCCTTTTGGGATCAACGCCTAAAGGAATCTCTTCGCAAGTAAAACCGCCAGCGGGACCATTACCCCATATCCTTACCAGCGGCATGCACATCTCTCAACATCGAGAGACGTACTCTCACCACGCTTGCGGTGAAATTGTTCGTACATTCGGGTCTGCGAACCCCTTAAAGCGGGTGAAGGGAATCGAACCCTCGTTTTCAGCTTGGAAGGCTGTGGCTCTACCATTGAGCTACACCCGCGACCGGCCCCGCCTTTACAGGACTCAAAATGGAATGGGGAAGGGAGGATTCGAACCTCCGAAGGCTGAGCCAACAGATTTACAGTCTGCCCCCTTTGACCGCTCGGGAACTCCCCCATTTTGAGCAG
>CADBTE010000260.1 GCA_902797455.1 uncultured Planctomycetota bacterium
CCCCGCGACATGCTCTTCCTCGGGCTGCCACCAGGTATTTTCGTCGATATCGAACTCCGCGATCCGGTCGCTGTGAAAGCGGGTCAGCCCGTTGCGGGCGTGGGAGAAAATATTGTGATGGAACTTAAAGTCAATCGACTTGGCCTTCATGTCGTAGTTGAGCAGGTGGGTCCCGTTCTTATTCGGCCGCTGGACGTGCGACCAGCCGAACCCCGCGTCGTAGCAGCGGTTGTACTCAAAGACGCAGTTGCTGATTTGCGACTCGGGACTGGTCAGCCAGACCTCAAACGACTGCTCGCATTTCCAGACGGTGTTGTTTCGCCAGGTGATATTTTTGTAGTTGGTCGCCGCGGGGCCCTGGATCGAGAAAGCGACGTCGTAGACCTCCCAGACGCGGCAGTTTTCGACCAAATGATCTTCCCCGACCGCCCAGAACTCGATCCCGTTGCCGAACCTCGTCGGAGAGGAGTAGCCGCCGATCTCCCCGCCGCCGATCCAGAAAATATCGCAGCCGCGGATAACACACCCCTTGGAGTTCAGGCCGGCGATTCCGTGACAGGCGGCGTAGCCGATCGCCAGGTCCTCGAAGATCTGATACTCATGGGCGGTGACCGCGTGGTAGTGCAGCGCCGCCTCGCACTCGTCGTATTTCAGCGCGGGATTGACGTCGCTGCGGTACCAGATCTGCTGCGCCGCTTTGTCGAACCAGAAATCGTCGTTTTCCTTGAGGTCCTCGGCCGTCCACCGCTTGAACGCGGCGCGGCGGTGACTGTCGTCGGTTCGATCGGCGTTCTTGTCAAATTGGCCCTTCGGGGTGAGAATGATATTCCCGACATCGCTGCCGAGCCGCATCTGGTCGTAACGGCAGGCGTACGCCTCCAGCGGGATAATATCCAGCTCGGTATCGTCCGGGACGCAGGCCCCGGCGAAGAATGTCCAGCGCGCGGCGGGGTCGTCGGCCCCGCAGGTGAAGTGAAGCTCCGCGTCGGTCCACTCGCCGGTGACCTCGACGGTCTTCGGGTTCGACTCGGCCCATTGGTTCCACGGTTTCTCCCGCTTATTGAGGGTGATATTCCGCATTTTAAAGGGACGGCTGGCGCGAAGGCGCAGCTTCATCACGATCTCCAGATCCCGGCTGACCGGCAGGGGAGAGACGATCAGCTGGATCGCGTTGTCCCGCCCCCCGCTTTTTTCGCACTTGAGCGTCCAGCCGGTCCGGCCGTCGAAGTCGGTCTTCTCCAGCGACGCCTTGGCTTCCCCCTCGGTCCAAAGGGACCAGCGGGCCTGATCCATTCCCAGAGGTTCCGACCCCAGAATCAAGGCCGGCCGGGTCTTCCAGATCGAGCTGCCTTCCTCCGGGGGGATCCACAGATCGGGGTCGGTCAGATCGACGCTGCTGTAGATCGTCGGCTTTTCCCCCTCGCCGTAGGGACCGTAGTAGATCGGCGCCTCGGGTGTTCCGCTGGGGGCGTCGAGATGACCGCGCCAAAGGCCGCCGCGTTTGAATAAAACCCTGTCCCCGGGCCGAACCAGGCCCGAGTACTTAATATGGCCGAGCGTCTGCCACGCGGTTTCGGGAGTGGTGCCGTCGGCGGAGTCGCTGCCGGCCGGATCGACATAATAATCGGCCGCCGCGGCGACAGCCGCCGCGGCCAGAAGTGCCATAAAAGTGAAGGTTCGCAGCATAGTAAGGGGCTCCCGGCAAGGTCATCAAGGTTGTTTCGAGGCGTATTCGCTCCCTATTCACATGCCGAAAATTGTACCGGTTCCCGCGCGCCGTGGGAATATTCTCTTAGGCCGGAAATTTTTCTTCCTCCTCCCCTGTTTCCCTTGATTTTGTCTCCCCGCGCGGGGATAATGAGGTTTTCTGACACAAACAAAACGGTCTTTCTCACCTTTAGGAGCTTTCGATGCTGAAAAAATGTTTTCCCGCCGCCGCGGGACTTTGCCTGATCCTATTCGCCTCGCTTCTCAGCGCCGCCGAGCTGCGCGTCGGCGCGGCCAAGGCCGACGTCACCCCGAAGGGCTGCGCGCCGCTTTGGGGGCAGTTCCATCTGCGCCTCTCCCAGGGGACCAAATCCCCCCTGACGGCCAACGTCTGCGCCATCGAGGCGGTCGAGGGGGACAAGGCGCTCGACGCGGCGATTCTCGTGTCGCTCGACCTGGTTCACATGCCGCAAAGCTGCGCCGACCTGGTCCGTGAAAAGACCGCGGCCCTCGACGCCTCGATCCCGACCGACAAGATCGTGATGTTCGCCGTTCACTCCCACGACGGCCCCACCCTCACGCCGGGGGCCGAGCTGCCCAAGCGCGAGGGGGTGGAAGATTATCCCGAGACGATCGACAACTTCGCCGCGGCGGTCGCCGAGACGATCGTCCAAGCGTGGCGGGGCCGCGTGCCGGCGAATTTCTCCTGGGGCTTAGAGCAGCTGGTCCTCGGCGAGAGCCGCCGCGTCTGCTATTTCGACGGCAGCGCCAAAATGTACGGCAACACCAACGACCCGAACTTCTCCCACTTCGAGAACCGCTCCGATCCCGATATGGGGGTTCTCTTCTTCTGGGACAAAGCCGGCAAGCTCCTGTCGGTGGTGGTCAACTACGCCTGCCCCTCGCAGATCGTCGAGCACCTGTCGGTCTACTGCGCCGACTTCGCCGACGAGATCCGCGGCCAGGTCTGTGAACATTTCGGGGACGATTCCTTGGTGGTTCTCCCCTGCGTCGCGCCGGCCGGCGACGATTCGCCGCACCCGCAGTACCGCAAGGAGGCGTACAACCGTGAGATCCGCCTGCGCTACGGCGAGGGGGACATCCTCGATCTTCAGATGAAAGAGTTCGGCCGCCGGGTCACCCGCGCCGTCGACGACGCCTATCAGTGCGCCGAGAAAGACATCCAATCCGACGTCCCGTTCGCCCACCTGTTCGAGGTGGTCCCGCTTCAAATGCGCGCCGTGACCGAGGAGGAGTACAACGAGTCGAAAGCCGAGATGGATCGGGTCCAAAAGCAGCTCGACGAAAACACCACCCTCTCCCCGGCGGAGGTCGCCTTTATGGGGATCGGCTGGTACGGCAGTGTCGTGCAGCGCTACCAGCGGCAGCAGACCAACGGCATCGAGGACTACCCGGCGAACGTTCATGTCATTCGCATCGGCGACGTCGTGATGGCGACCAACCAGTTCGAGCTGTTCAGCGACTACGCGATGCGCATCAAGGCCCGCTCCCCGGCGATGGCGACCTTCCTCTATGAACTGGCCGACGGCGACGGTTCCTACCTGCCGACCGCCCGCGCGATCGCCGGGGGCGGCTACAGCGCCGTGATCCAGAGCGATCAGGTCAGTCCCGAAGGGGGCCAGCAGCTGGTCAACGAGACGCTGCGGATGATCGGCCAGGTCTGGAACGAGAAGCAATAATAACCGAGAACAAAAAATAATAACTCACGGGGGGGAGCCCTTGAGGGTCCCCCTGATTTATCAAAAGCTTTAATTGGAGAAATCTATGCGCAAGACTACACTCTCCCGCCGCGGTTTTCTGACGGCCGCGGCGGCCGCTGCCGCCTCGCCGCTGGTTCTTCCGGGCTCTTCCCTGGGGATGGACGGCGCGATGGCGCCGAGCGAACGAATCACCATCGGTGTCTTCGGTGTCGGTAACCGCGGCAGCGACTCGATCCGCGCCATGACGCCGCTTCCGGACCACCAGATCGTCGCCATCGCCGACTGCCGCCGCGACCGCGCCGAGCGCGCCCGCGACGTGGTGAACAATATCTACGCCAACCGTACCGGCTTCGAGGGGTACAAGGGGTGCGACATCACCTGGGACTTTGAGGAAGTGATCGACCGTCCCGATATCGACGCCCTTTGGGGAACGGTTCCGGACCATTGGCACGGGCCGATCTATTCGCGCATGATCCGTTCGGGGAAAGACCTCTACTGCGAAAAGCCGGTGACCCGCTACGTCAAGCAGGGGCAGAAGATCGTCGAGCTGGCGCGCCAGTACGGGACGATCATCCAGGTCGGAACCCAGCAGCGCAGCTCGTGGCACTTCCGCAAGGCGTGCGCCCTGGCGCGCAACGGCTACCTGGGGAAGATCCACACGATCCAAGTCGCCGCCCCGCGCGGGGCGGCCTATCCGGCCGCCGAGCCGTGCGACGTCCCCGAGGGGTTCAACTACGACCGCTGGTCCGGGCCGGCCCCGATGTTCCCGTTCGACAACCGCCGCTGCGAATGGCTGGCGATGTATATGATTTCGCACTACTGCGCCGGGTTCATCACCAACTGGGGTGTTCACCATCTCGATATCGCCGGCTGGGGCGTTCCCGAGGTCTTCGAAAAGCCGTTCACCCTCGAGCCGGTGATGGGCGAGATGCCCGAAGGGGGCATGACCGACACCTGGGTCAAGTGGCGTCTGAATCTGCGCTGGGAAAGCGGTCTGCTTCTGGAATACTGTTCCACCGGCGACCCGTACCCGCAGGGGTGCCGCTTCATCGGCGACGAGGGGTGGGTCCACGCCAGCCGCGCCGAATTCTCCGCCTCGGATCCCGCGCTGCTGGAGGTCGAGTTCAAAGACACCGACGATCCGCTGCACATCTCCCCGGGCAGCCATCTCGACAAGGGGCCGGGCAGACCCGGGTACGCCTACACGCCGCACACGGCCGACTTCTTCCGGTCGATCCGCACGCGCCAAGATCCTGTCTCGCCGATCGAGCAGGGGCACTGCGCCACGACCCTCGGTAACATTTCTGACATCACCCTGCACTGCAAGCGGCCGCTCAAGTGGGATTGGGAGACGACTTCGTTCATCGACGACGATGAGGCGAACAAGATGCTCTCGCGCGCCGAGCGCGCTCCTTGGACGCTGTAAAGAAAGGAGCCACGACCCATGAAAATGATGAAGCAAACGCTGTTTGTCCTTTTTGCCCTGGTTCTGGCCGTTCCCGCTTTGCGCGCCGAGGACGAGATTCCCTCCCGCCAGTGGACCAGCGAGGAGGCCTGGGCCTACCTGCCGACCTATCAGTACGGCGACGACTGGAAGCCGCTGCTGCTGATCGAAGACGAAGTCGACGCGATGGCCGCCGAAGAGGGGACCCGCGCCGAGGCCGCCGCCCGTCTGGCCGCCCTGCTTAACGACGATTCGACCCTGGCCGCGCGCCAGTTTGTCTGCATGCAGCTGCGCCGCGTCGCCGGCGCCGAGCAGGTTCCGGCGATCGCCGCCCTGCTCGATCGTCCCGACGAGCGCGAGAACGCCCGCATCGCCCTGGAAGTGATCCACGTTCCCGAGGCGCTGGTTCCCCTGCGCGCCGCGCTCGACACCTTTGAGGGAACCGCTCTGGTCGGCGTGATCAACACCCTGACCAAGCGTCAGGACGCCGAGTCGTTCGATAAGATCGCCGCCCTGGCCAAGAGCGAAGACAAAGAAGTCGCCGGCGCGGCGGTCTACGCCCTCGGCAAGTTCGGCCCCAAGGGGCTGGAAGCCCTGCGGGCGCTCGACCCCCCGGTGGAGTGCCCGATCGCCGCCGCGGCGATGATCAACGCCGCCAATAACCTGGCCGCCGAAGGCGACATCGACGCCGCCCGGGCGATCTTCGAGAAGTACGCCGTCGACGCGGCCCCGCGCGGCATGCACCGCGCCGCCCTGATCGGTCTGATCAAAACCGCCGGCGAGGGCCGTGATCAGCTCATCGCCGACTGGTTCGCCAGTGACGATATCTTTAAAGTCCAGATGGCGGGGGGCTTCCTCGGTCAGCTTTCCGACGAGCAGTTCCAGGCGCTGGCCGATAAGCAGGATTCCCTCTCCCCGGCCGCCAAGGTGGCGCTGATCGACCTGATGGCCGACAAGAACGGCGGCGAGAACTGCGACGCGCTGATTCGTCAGCTCGATTCTCCCGATCCGCATGTCCGCGCGATCACGATCCGGACCCTCGGGCGTCTGAACGCCGGCGACGGTCTCCTCTCGAGATTCATCGATCTGCTCGACGATCCCGACGAGCAGATCGCCGCGGCGGCCAACGACGCGATTCAGTGTTACCCGAACGATATTGTCCTCGCCGAGCTGAAAGACAAGCTCTCGGACGGTTCGAAGACGGTGATCGATCTGATCGCCGAGCGCAAGTGCTACGAGGCGATCGATCCGCTCATCGAGCTGGTCAAAACCGGCAGCGGCGAGGTCCGCGCCAACGCCCTGGCCGGTCTGTCGCGTCTGGCCGACCCCGACGAGTTTGACCTTCCGCGCCTCATCGCGCTGATCCCCGAGGGGGCCGCCAACGGCTACCTGACCGACGTCGAGCGGACGATCACCATCGTCTGCGACGGCGATGAAGCCGCCGGCGAGAAGGTCCTCACCGCCGCCAGAAAAGTCTACGGCACCGAAGACCTCGCCGGGCTGACCGACGTTCTTCCGCTGCTGGGGCGCTTGGGCGGCGCCGCTGTTTTAGAGCAGGTCAACGCCGGCCTGCGGAACCCCGACGCCAAGGTGCGCGCCGCCGCCTTCAAGGCGCTGTGCGCCTGGCCCGACGACTCGGTTTCCGATATGCTCTGGAGCTACAGCGGCAGCAATAACCCCGCGGTCCAGAAGCAGGCCCTGCGCGCTTTCATCCGCGTCCTCACGCTCAAGAGCGACCGTGACCCGGAAAAGACCCTCTCGCTGCTGAAGAAGGCGTTCGACGCGGCCCGCAATGACGAGGACCGCAACTGGGCCCTGACCCGCGCCAGCGAGATTCGGATCCTCCCGACCGTCGAGTGGCTCGAGACGTTCCTCCAGATGCCGGCCCTCAACCAGGCCGCCTGCGCCTCGATCGCGAAGATGGCGCACCACCGCGATCTGCGCGAGCCGAACAAAGAGTACTTCGTCAAGGTGCTGGAGAAGGTCGAGGCGACCGCCACCGACCCCGCCGTGGTCGAAGCCGCCAAGAAGGCGCGCCTGGGAATGTAAGCCCCGCGGTGCCAAAGCGCCGTTAAGCCGAAAAAAGGGAGGACTTTTTAGACCTCCTTTTTTGTGTGTAAAGTTCTTTTGCGCTTTCCAAGAATTTGGTTCTTCCGGTTCTTCTTAATTTCTGGGGGGCTAAGGCCTGCGGATAGGTGAAGGGGAGGTTTTCGGTCGGGGGTGATCCCCGCGGGGCTTCCTTTCTATTCTTTTCTCCTCTCTTGACAAGCGCCCTTGCCCCATGGTAAGTTAGTATCGGCGGAAAAGAGTCACCCCTCCGGCCCCTGCCGCGCGGGAGCGTTTTTACCCAATCAGACGCGGCCGGGCCAAGGAGGGCAGAATCTTACAACGCTGCCTTGTTTTTGAACGGAACAAGGCGGTGTTGTGTATCGCGGACAGGTATAATCAACGCCCAACCCGGCAAAAGCCGAGAAGGACACTGCAATGACAAAGAGGATTTTTCTTGTGGGACTCTCCGCCTCCTTTCGCAATCGCCCCGGTAAATCCAATGGTCCGCGGGCACGTTCTCTTCATTGAAACGGCTATTGTTATGTGAAACACATGGTGTATGATGAATCTCCATGAATCCTAAAACTCCGGAAGGGTCATAAAGATGAGAACAACTGAGCGTATCAGCAAAAGGGCTTCCTCCTTCCTAAGGAACTTCTGGGAAATATGCGTTCGCGGCATCATTGTTTTGTCGAGTTTTTTTCTGCGAAAAAGAACGCTCAAAATCTCAGCAGGAATGGAGGATATTGAGTACGATGAACTCCACGATAACCCAAGCTTGGCAAAGATCATTGTTTCCCGCGACAATCCCACCTATAGTTCTATCGACGGTGTTCTCTATTCCAAAGATGGGACAAAGCTGATTCGTTTTCCACCCGCGAGCAAAAAGGACACCTTTCAAGTTCCTGACTCCGTTACATCGATTGAGGAGTGGGCTTTCGAAGACTGCAGATCCCTAACCAAGCTCACGATTCCAAATTCGGTTACAACGATTAGTGATAAGGCATTCGATGGCTGTAGTTCCCTGACCGAGATCACGATCCCTGACTCGGTTACATCTATTGGGGAGTGGGCCTTCTATGGTTGTACGTCTCTAACCAAGATCACGATTCCCAACTCCGTTACATCGATTGGGGATCAGGCGTTCGCTTACTGTACATCCCTAACCAAGATCACGATCCCCAACTCCGTTACTTCGATTGGGTGGTCGGCGTTCGCTTACTGTGCATCTCTGACCGAGATCACGATTCCCAACTCCGTTACTTCG
>CADBTE010000261.1 GCA_902797455.1 uncultured Planctomycetota bacterium
GATTACCGCTATCGAATCAAAGACATCGTCATCCAGTACGAGGGGGATGAGTCGCGCACCAAGTCGTCGGTCGTGATGAACCTGCTCGACTTCGCCCCCAGTCAGATCGCCGTCGGGCCGAAGATCCGCAGCTCTGAGGTGAACCTCCAGAGAAGCGGCTACTTCAACGACAAGCCCAGCGACGGCCCGCTCCCGTCGATCTCGATCGTCCCGGAAGAAGAGAACCTCTACTTCTCGCAGGTCACCGCCGCCGACGGCACCCGCGAGACGGCTCCCTCGGTCGATGAGTATATCGCGACCAAGAAGGAGAAAAAGGGAACGACCTTCCTGGGGCTGAAGTCACTGTCGTTCGGCAAGCCCGACTCGGCTGATTCCGATTCGGGAATTTCGAGCGACAGTATCAAGTCACCGACCCACAAGGAGCAAAGCGGCGGCCGGGAAGGCAGCGCCCAGAAGCCGGTCGCCGACCCCGGCGATTCTCCGCTTCCGTCGTACGGCAGTTCGATTGTCCGCGGCCAGATGCGCGAAAATATCCCGACGTCGTTCTCCAACTCGACCACGACCCCGGGCTCGAGCTATACCCAGTCGGGGAGCAGCGCCTGGAACGGCTCCAGCTACATCAGCTACCCCTCTTCGGGGACAGCCAATAAATACGCCGATACCTCGAAGTACAACAACAGCGCCGAGGCCGACACAAGCGCCCCGCCTCTGGCTACCGCGATGGCCGGCCCGGGGAACACCCCCGGCGGCGATAACCTCCCGGGGCTCTACAGCGGGACGATCAACGGCGATATTAACCCCTCGCAGGTGGAATACAACGCCGTCGCGCCGGGGTTCTCGACCGGCCGTGACGCCGTCTTCCCCGGGTCGCAGCAGCAGCAGTACCTTGACAGCCAGGTCGGCAATGGGGCCGGGACCGACCCGATCCGCAACGCGACGGTGATCGCCCGCATTATGGAGGGGCGCACCGGGATGCTTCAGGCATCGGTCGGCGTCAACTCGAACTACGGCCTGATCGGGAACGTCAGCTACACCGAGCGGAACTTCGATATCCTCCGCTGGCCGACCGCCTTCTGGCGCTCCGACGGATGGGCCGACGCCTTCCGCGGCGGCGGGCAGATCTTCCGGGTCGAGGCCTCGCCGGGGACATCGCTGCAGCGGTACTCGGTCTCGTGGGATGTTCCCTACGTCTTCGACTCGCGCTTTAACTTCGGCGTGACCGGTCTTTACGCGGACCGCTACTACGACGACTGGTACGAAACCCGCGCCGGCGGCGATCTGCGGCTGGGGCGCAGCTGGACGAATCGGTTCTCGACGACGCTGAATCTGGGGCTTTACGACGTGCGGATCTATCGGCCGTCGACCGAGATCGTTCCCGATCTTAACGATGTCCTCGGTCATAACGCGCAGTACTCCGTCGGTCTGACGGCCAGCTACGATACGCGGAATCACCCGTATATGCCGTCGCAGGGCTATGTCATCAGCGCAACGGCCGAGCAGGTTCTCGGGGCGTACTCCTACCCGCGTCTGTCGTACGATGCCCGGACCTACTTCACCCTTCATAAACGGGCCGACGGCTCCGGGAAGAAGGTTCTCGGCCTGCGTTCGGCCGCCGGGTGGTCCGGCGATAACGCGCCGATCTACGACCGCTTCTTCGGCGGCGGCTACTCGAACCTGCGCGGCTTCGAGTACCGCGGCGTTACCCCCCGATTCGGGGCGACCCATTACGGCATCGGCGGCAAGTTTGAGTTCTACAACTCCGCCGAGCTTCTGGTCCCGATCTCCGGCGGCGATGAGCTGCAGCTGGCGTTCTTCGTTGACTCGGGAACCGTCGCCGAGAACATCAATAAGTGGGGGAATTACCGTGTCGCGCCCGGTGTCGGGCTGCGTATCGCCATCCCGATGCTCGGGCCGGCGCCGCTGGCGATCGATTTCGCCTTCCCGGTCAGCAAGTCGGATGAAGACGATACCGAGGTGTTCAGCTTCAGTATCGTGGGCAGCCGATAAAGAAAACGCCGGTTAGAGAAAGAAAACGCGGCTGTAAAACGCGCTTCCCCGTAAGAGGGGGGGGCGCGTTTTTGCGTATGTTCCCCAGATTTGCCATTTGTGTGTCATTCCCCCCCGGCCGAAAGAAACATTGGGCGAAAATGAAGATGCCGCTGACATTTCGATCGGCTTGTGAGGATGGTGCCGGCTGCCCGGCCCGGGGCGTCTGGTGAAATCATCTCACGTGCGGGCGGGTATCGCGAAGAGCAGAATTGTAAAATCTTTTTCAATTGGTTGACTTTTACGGCGTCTTCGGGTAGACTTCATACTTGTGGGGTTGTCCATATTTTTCGTTCGGGCGGTTTCGGTGATTACAGTTGTCCCCAAAAATCGCCCGGGATGATCCGTTTTTATGGAGACAAGATGATGTATACTGCTGTTAATTTTAGAGGGGAGAAAGGACGGGGCTTCACGCTCGTTGAGCTGCTGGTCGTCATCGCGATCATCGGTATCCTCATCGGACTTCTCCTGCCCGCTGTTCAGGCCGCGCGTGAGGCTGCCCGCCGGATGAAATGCACCAACAACCTCAAGCAGCTTGGGTTGGCGTTCCAGAACTACAACGACATCCACGGCGTTCTGCCCAGTCCGCGCGTCATCCGCTCGGCGGAGTACACGCCCGAGGGCTACTGGTGCGACGACTGGTATTCGCCCGTCGGTATCGGGGGGTTCTTCTCGGTTCTGCCCTTTATGGAACAGAACACGCTGTATGAACGCCTCAACGCCGACCTGCTCAATAACAAGAAATGGTACGACAAGCACGGGGTCTGCAACCAGAACCGCTATTACTACCAGATGGATGGGGCCGACAGCTACGTCTCCTCCTTCTGCTGCCCGTCCGACAAGAAGGGGGGGGAGGCCTATACCTACCAGAACGATGTTTACGGCATCGGCTACTACGGTGTCACTGGGCCGACGAACTACGCCCTGTGCGACTCGTGGGTAACCTTCTCGACCGGTACCAGCGCGGCCTATGTGAACAACGAGGGCGATCCGGACGAATGGCC